>DATEUS010000094.1:0-6054 GCA_035282985.1 Candidatus Acidiferrales bacterium | reverse complement strand
AAGAAAGTCAGCCTGCTCGGGCAGCAGAAAGAGCTCGACTTCGCCGCGCCACGGGCAGCCGCCGCGCGCCTGGCCGCGACAGGCAAAGAAGTGCGGGAGAAATACCAGTGGGCGGTGGCCGCCGGCCTGCTGGCCCTGTCGGAGCACAGCGCAGACCCTGAGCCTGTCCCTCGACTTTCGCTCGGGACGGTGAGCGAGAGTCGAACCGTCGAAGGGAGCGAAGTCGAAGGGCGCCCGCAGAACCTCGACCAGGTGAATCGCGCCCTGGTCGAAGTCGAGCAGGCCTTCCTGCTGCCAGAGGGTTTGCCGGGGCGCCCCTGGTTCAAGCACGCCGTCTTTGCCCCCGGCACTTACACCGGCTACGCCGCTGTGCCCCTGCCCGGCGTGCACGAGAGCATCGACGCCGGCGACTTCGCCGAAGCCCGCCGCCAGCTCGACGCTCTCACCGCCGCGCTCAACCGCGCCGCCGCGCGCCTCGAAGCGTTACACTAGCGCTACCCCGGCGATACCACCCACGCCCGTCCGCACACTCCTCCCACGCCGCTGTGCGGGTGTATTATTGTTTCGCGAATCCCTTGGGAAGACCCCGAACGAATGGAGGGAACTGATGAAGGTTCAGAACGACAACAAAGGCCAGCCATTCATCGAGTGGGAGCAGGCTCCAGGTGGGTACAAGCGTGCTTGGGTTCAGCGTAAGACCGATCCTGAAAAAGACTGGGCTGGAACCGGAAGATACCTGAATGTGGTTCGGGTTCAAGAGCTTGGGCAAGGACCGGCCGGCAACGCCACCGATTTCCCCATTTTCTCTGACCTTCCTGATCAACAGATTCTCGAAGCGTTCGTCACCTCGGTGTGTGCAATCACGGGATGCAAGTTGTCGCCATCGTGATTCAGACAGTAGCGTGGTACGGCACTCGGGAATTGAATTCGAAGGCGGCGGAATGTCACAGGATGGCGTGAACGATCGCTGGGAAGAGTTCCTGGACCCGCAGATTCTCAGAACAAGGCTCATCTCTGCGTCGCTGTTCCTTGCTGCTTTCGAAATACTTAAGGATGCAGTCATCGGCCGCATTCGCAATTTCTTCTGCCTTGGGTTCGACGAACAACATGGCCCTTTGACCAACCCCGAGTATGAATCAGACGTTCTGTCACGCAACAAAAGCCCTGTATATGCCTCTCTTCTTTGGCTTCAGGAAAACAGGGTCATTGACGCCCAGGATCTTGCAAGATTCGAGAAGCTGAAAGAATCCCGGAATCGTATTGCCCATGAAATGACAGAATTCCTTCAGGGGAAGGGACCGCCCCAGCACGCCACATTGTTCCCCGAAATCGTCTATTTGCTTCGCAAGATAGAAGTGTGGTGGATTGTGAACGTGGAGCTCCCAACGGATCCAGACTCCGGCGGGGAAGAGATTGATGAGTCCCAAGTGGTTCCGGGCTCAGTCATTACTCTAAAGCTGATGGTGGACATAGCCCTCGGCTCCGAGAAGGAGTCTGCCTACTATCTCAACGAGTTCAGAAAGCGAAGGACAAAACCCTAGCTTCGCCGAGGGAATAGCGGAGCGGACCAATCAGGGGCCTGCCTCGCTCTTTCTCTCGCTCTGAGCCCGAGCGAATGGTAGGACAGACATTCTTGTCTGTCCCCCGCGGGCTGAAGCCCGCCGCCAACTCGACTTGCTCACCGCCGCGCTCAACCGCGCCGCCGCCAAGCTGGAAGCGCTGCCCTAAGCGGCGCGAGGGGCGAGCCAGGACTTGGCTTCCTCCAGCGCCGGGACGCGGCCGCTGGATTTCACCTGGCCGTCAATCACCACCCCCGGCGTCAGCATCACCCCGCGCCGAGCGAATTCCACCGGGTCGGTGACGTGCTCGACCTGGGCGTCGAGCTTCAGCTCCGCCAGCGCCTTGCGCACCACCTCTTCGGTGGCGCGGCAGCGGGCACAGCCCGGTCCCAGAATCTCGATTCTCATCGTTCCTCCTAGCGCGTGAAGTAAAGCTGCCCGGCGGCCCAGCCCACCAGCGTGCCGAGGACGATTATCGTCACCACGTAAACCACCGCTTTGCGGGCACCGAACACCCGCGCGATCGCCAGCCAGTTGGGCAGGCTGAGCCCAGGGCCGGTCAACAGCAGCGCCAGCGCCGGCCCCTTGCCCATCCCCATCTTCATCAGCGTGTCGACAAACGGCGCTTCGGTCATGGTGGCAAAGTAGCTGACCGCCCCGATCAGTGTGGCCAGAAACGAAGCTCCCAGGCCGTTGCCGCCCAGCCAGTTCTGAATCCAGCTTTCCGGCAGCAGCTTGCCGAGCACGCCAACGATAAAGACACCCACCAGCAAGAGCGGGAAGATGATGCGCACGAACCACCAGGTCTCTTTCAGCCAGGCGATGATCTCTTCCCGCGTCTTGACCCGCCAAGCATAAAGCGCCACCAGCGCCGTCCCCGCCGCCCAGACATACACCTTGTGGAGGTAAGGGCCTTTCTGCACCAGATAGTTGGGCGCGAGCAGCGTCGCCACCAGCAGGATCAGAAGCGCAACTGTCCCTCGGGAGGCGATGCTTGCGCCCGCCGCGGCGGGCTGCGCCGCCAATGCCAACCCGCGCCCCTGCTCTTCCCGCCGGAAAGCGCCGACCATGATGGCACCCACGACGAAGGCCATCAGCAGGGCGCTGACGATGCGCACCGCTACCATTTCCGCTCCCAGGATGGCCCCGGTGTAGATGAGCGCCAGGATGTTGGCCGCCGGCGCCACCCAGAGCAGGATGAAGGCGGGGCCGATACCGGCGCCGCCGTAGTAAAGCCCGCTCGCCACCGGGATGACCGTGCAGGAGCAGGCGGCCACAAAAAAGCTCGCGCCGGCCGCCAGGGGAAAGGCGGTGGTCTTGCGCGCCTGCGTGCCCAGGTAGTGGAGGATGGTCTCGCGGGAGATGAAGGTCACCATCGCCCCCGCCAGCAGAAAGGCCGGCACCAGGCAGGTCAGCACGTGCAGGGCAATGTAGTCCCAGAGGGCGGCCACGCCCGCCCAAAAGATGCCTGTCATCGTCGTTTCGCCTCAATCTGCTGGCTCGGGGGCCAGCGCTCTTCCGGCCTCGAACAAGCGGGCCTTGCTCTGGCGGGCGAACCAGACCAGCACCAGCATGACCGGCACTTCGATCAGCGGCCCCACGACGGTGGCCAACGCCACCGCGGGGTTGAACGCCGTGATGGCGATGGCAATCGCAATCTCAAAATCGCGCCCGGTAGAGTTGAAGGCCACCGCCACGGCGTCTTCATAGCTAAAGCCCAATCGCCAGCCCACCAGGTACACCACGATGAACATGGTCCAGAAGAACAGCGTCATCGGCACGGCGAGCTGCAGAATGATGCCCGGCCGCTCGAGGATCAGATCGCCCTTCAAGGCGAACATGACCACGAGCGTGAACAACAGCCCGACGATCGACAGGGTGTCAAGCAGGCTCTTCACCTTGCGGAAGCCCTGCTCCCCGTACCGGCCAACGCCCCAGCGGCGGGTAAAAATACCCGCCACCAGCGGAAAACCCAGGTACAGCACCACGCTTTCCGCCACCACCCAGACATCGAACTGCACCTCGCCCAGCAGCCAGTGGGCGTAGACGGGGATCAGCGCCATCTGCAGGATCGAATTCATCGCTACCAGAACGATGGCCAGGGCGCTGTTGCCCAACGCCAGAAAGGTGAACACGATCACCATGGCAATGCAGGGCGCCAGGCCGTAGAGCACCAGCGCCGTGTGGAAGTCGCTGCCGGGGCGGAAAAACAGGTTCGCCAGCGCGTACATCAGGAAGGGCGCCACCGCAAAATTGAAGAAAAGTACCGTGAACAGGTGCCGCTTGCTGCGCACCGCTTTGCCCAAGTCCCCGAAACGGATGTTCGTCATGGCCGGGTACATCATCAGGAACAGGCCCACGACCACGCCCAGCGCCAGTGTGTTCGGCAGCGTGAAGCTGTAGCTGCCGCGGAAGATCGCTTTGAGGGCGTCGATTGGTGGCGTGAGCGCGAAGTTCGAGATGCCGTACATCTTGCCGATAGCCACGCCGATCCCCATGCTGACCAGGACGAAAACGGGCAGGAGCTTGAAATTCTGCAACTTCTCGACCTGCGCTAGCAGCTTCATCGGGCAGTCCTCTCTTCGTGCTGTGCCTCTTTCACCAGCGAACACTCACCTTCGCGAAGCAGTCGCTTCAGACGGGTCAAGTCTTTCCGAAACACAGCTTCCGCCTCGCAGCACTTGTCCAGCAGTTCCCGCAGGCTTTGCACCTGAGTGGTCGCTGCCATCGCCAGCGAATAGATCACCCGCTGACCGTTGCGCTGATCCACCACCAGCCCGGCGTGGCGCAGCGCCGCCAGGTGGCGCGAGACGGTGTGCTGGGGCAGGCTGAGCACCGCCTGCAGGTCGCAGACGCAGATGTCACCCTGCCGCAGTAGGTTGAGCAGGCGGAGCCGCGTAGGCTCCCCCGCCGCTTTCAGTACGTCCGCCAGCACCATGGCTACCTCCTAAGTTATGCGCATAAACGCATAAGCAATTAGCTCGCCGTTCTCCCTCCGGTTCGAATCTTGCTGAGCGGAAACGGGTTAGGAACCTGGGGGCCGAGGCAGGGCGCGCCCCCGGTGGGCGTAAGCGCTCCTTCCGGGGGAAAAGCCGCTGCAAAACCGTGGCGGGATTCTCGAGCGAGCCGGGCCCTGAAAACGAAAGGCAGGCTGCCAGCCCTGATTTTGCCGACAGCCTGCCTCGCTACTTGCGGTGCAACTGCTGCTTCTCGGGTCTACCGGTCACCGACCGTCAGGCCACCTTCACGCGCAGGGCGATGTTCTTACCCCCCTCCGCTCGGTAGGTGACGGCGGCGTTGGCTCCCACCTTCAGCTCTCCTTCCACCTGGGTGTCGGCGTTGGTGACGAAATTCTTGGTTTCGCCCGCCTTCACCTCGAGGGTGAATGAGTTGTCACCCACCGCCGTGATCTTTCCGGACACGGTCTGCTCTTGCGCCGGCGCTTCCGATGTGGCGGTGGGTGCAAAAGTGGCCAACGCGGCCAATAGGAAAAGAGAAAGGAAAACGATATGGATGATTGATTTGCGCTTCATGGTTACCCTCCTTGCTGGCACAGCGGTCTTGTTGAAACCACCCTGCCCTGTACCTCAAGCAGAAGCCGCAAGTTTCACAAAGGTTGCCCGGGGCCCTGAGAGGAAACCTGAGCGAGGCAACCTCTCCTCGCGCACGAGAATCTAGCCAAGAGAACCTCAGGTTACTGGGGGTGTACCAATGACCCATGAGAACAAACCTAACAACGGCATTCATCGATTGCATTCTCAAACGTCAGAGCCCAAGCCCAGCTCTTGGGAGTGGGCGCACACGAGCCGGGAACTCGACCATCTCCGCAGCCGCTTCAGTCGGTTGCGGACGCTGGCGGTGGTCCTGCTTCTGACCCTGGTCGGAGCCGCCGCCTACGGCTACTTCGCCCTGCGGAAGCACAACATTCAGTTGAGCGAGCTCCCGGGCGTTCAGGAGTCGCTCACGCTGGTGAGTGAGCGGCTGGACGCTGCCGAAACCCGGCTGCGCACCTGGTCGGCCGACTGGGATGCGCTCGATGTCCGCTTGAACAAGCTCGAAGGCCGCCTCGGCCGCACCGCAGCCGCGGCACGGGAAACCGCGCGCAAGCAGACGCAGGAACTGACCGCGCAGCTTCAGGCCCGCATCGAGGCGCAACTTGACGAGCGCGACCAGGCCCTTGACGCTCGCCTGAACCAGTTGGAGGCCGAGCAGCAGGCGGGCCGCACTCAACTGGCGGCGCTGGGCGACCAAGTCTCCGCTGTCCGCCAGCAGACTGGCCGCGACCTCGGCGCCCTCCACCAGCAGGTGGCGCGCGGCGAGCGCAATCTGGATGAGCTGTCGCGGCAACTCCAACGCCGGCGGGTGGACTTCGAGCTGGCCCGGGAGTACACCCGCGAACTCGCTCCGGGCGTTTCTCTGCACATCACCAAGACCGACCGGCGCTTTCAGCGGGTCAAGGGCTGGCTGTGGCTGATGCCCGACCGCCGCACCGTCT
>DATEUS010000093.1:0-4802 GCA_035282985.1 Candidatus Acidiferrales bacterium | reverse complement strand
TCCCTTTTTTCGCCGATTGCGTGAACTGGCTGAGGAGCTAGGCCGGAGGCAGATTCCCGGTGTGGAGATGGCAGAACTCTCGATGGGTATGAGCCATGATTTCGAAGTCGCCATCGAAGAGGGGGCGACGCACGTCAGACTCGGCACCGCCTTGTTTGGCGAACGGCCCGACGGATGAGCCTCGAGGTTGAGACTCGTGGCGCCGGGGTTTGTTTTCGGGTCAAGGTACAGGCGCGGGCTCGCCGGGAAGAGGTAGTTGGAGTGCAGGGCGGGATCTTGCGTCTTCGGGTGACATCTCCGCCGGTTGAAGGCCGGGCGAACCGCGCCATGGTGGCCCTGCTGGCGGAGTATTTGCGCGTCCCTAAGAGTTCCATTAAGATAGCCGCGGGCGAGCGGGCCCCGATCAAGCTGGTGGAAGTAGAGGGGCTCGACGCCGCCACGGTTCTGGAACGACTCCAGCCCGAGGCTCCCTGTGGAGGTGCCGGCGGGGTGGAGTAGTTTTCTCGCTCCCACCGAAAGCTAGCCCATCGGCCGGGTGCACGAGGGACAGGTAGAAGAATGCTCTACGCCGTAGTTCTGATTGGAATTCTGGCCGTGCTCCTGGCTGTCAGCATCCATCGCAGCTTCTTCGTTAAGTCGAAGGCGGATTTCATGGTGGCCGGGCGACGGCTGGGCTGGCCGGTGCTGGTGTTCACGCTGCTTTCGAGCTGGATCGGCGCCGGCAGCCTCTTCGCTGGAGCGGAAAACGCTTTCCACAACGGCTTCGCCTCGCTCTGGCAGCCAGCCGGCGGCTGGGTGGGGCTGGTGGTGATCGTGCTCATCGCCGGGCGGGCGCGGCGCTTCGCGCAATATACCGTCCCCGATCTACTGGAGGCTCGCTACGACTCCTTTGCCCGCGTCTGCGGGACGGTAGCGATTGTGATTGCCTACACCGGCATCACCAGCTACCAGTTCCGCGCCGGCGGCGACATCCTGCACCTGATTTTTCCTGACGCCATCGGCCGCCAGGAGGGGATGTACATCATCGCCCTGTTCGTTATCACCTTCACCGCACTGGCGGGGATGAGTTCTGTCGCCTATCTCGATCTTGTCATCGGGCTCCTGGTGACCGTGACCGCCTGTGTTGCCCTCCCGGTGTTGATCGGAGTCGCGGGCGGCTGGAGCGGCGTGCGGGCGGCCCTACCCAACAACCACTTCACCGTCCTCGGCCCCTGGCGCTGGTACCAGGCCTTGAACTACTTCCTGCCGGTGCTGTTCCTGCTGCTGGGCAACCAGGCGATGTACCAGAAGTTCTTCTCCGCCCGCAGCGAGCGCGACGCCAAGATTTCCGTAGCCGGCTGGATTCTAGGCACGCTGCTGCTGGAGACGGTGATTATCGCTCTGGCTGTAGTCGGCAGCGCTCTTTACAAGGATGCGGTCCCCCGGGAAATCATTCCCGTGGCGGCGCGGGCCGGTCTGCCGGCGGTGCTGGGGGCGTTGCTGCTGGGCGGGGTCTTCGCCAAAGTAATCTCCACCGGCAACAACTATCTGTTTTCGCCAGCCAGCAACCTGATTCACGACGTCTACCACCGCTTTCTTAATCCCCAGGCGAGCGAGCGACAGCTTTTGGTGTTCTCCCGGTTGATTGTAATCGGGCTGGGAGTTTTCGCGGTGTTGCTGGCGGCCCACACCGAGTCAATTCTGCGCGTCGCGCTCTACGCCTACACGGTTTACGGCGCCGGAGTGACCCCGGCCGTGCTGGCGGCCTTTTTCTGGAAGCGGGCCAACGCCAAGGGAGCGCTGGCTTCCATCGTCATCGGGACGGCGATTACCATTAGCTGGAATCTTATGGCCGATTATGGGCCCCCAAGCGCGTTTGCCTCCTTGGCGCGCGATGTGGACGCTGTAGTCCCGGCGCTGATTTTCTCCTTGTTGGCGCTGGTGACGGTGAGCTTGGCGACGCCGGCCCCACCGGAAGAAAAGTGGCGGGCGGTTATGCCGGCTGCGTGAGTGGAAGGGACGATGCCGTTCGAGCTGGAAGCGATTCAAGCGGAGCTGAAGCAGCATGGGCTGGATGGCTGGCTGCTCTACGATATCCTGCACCGGGACCCGATCTCCTACCGCGTGCTGGGTCTGGAACCGACGATGGTCAAGCGCCGCTGGTTCTACTTCATTCCGGTCGCCGGCGCTCCCAGGAAATTGGTCCACCGCGTAGAGCCGGGGCAATTGGACTCGTTGCCGGGAGAGAAGCAAGAGTACTCCGCTTGGACGGAACTGCACGAGAAACTGACGTCGCTGCTGGGTCCGGCGAAGATCGTCGCCATGCAGTATTCACCGATGAACAACATCCCTTATGTCTCGCTGGTCGACGCCGGGACGGTGGAGCTAATCCGCAGTGTGGGAAAAGAGGTCGTGAGCTCGGCCGACCTGGTGCAGCGGTTTGAGGCGCGGTGGTCCAGCGCCCAGCGGGAGATGCACCTGGCGGCGGGGAAGATCATTGACGAGCTCATGCGGACTGCCTTCGAGCAGATCACCGTCCACGTCAAGAACAAGAAAGAGCTGACTGAGTACGGCCTGCAGCAGTGGTTTCGGGAGCAATTTGCTGCCTGCGGCTTGACCACCGACGACGGCCCCATCGTCGGGGTCAACCAAAACAGCGGCAACCCGCACTATGAGCCGCCGGTCCAGGGCAGCCGCAGCATCAACCCCGGCGATTGGGTTCTGCTCGACGTTTGGGGGAAGTTGCAGAAGCCCGGCGCGGTCTATTACGACATCACCTGGGTTGGCTACGTGGGCGCCCAGGCGCCGCCACGCCACCAGGAGATCTTCTCGGTCGTGCGCGCTGCCCGCGACGCGGCGGTGGATTTTGTTGCGAAGGCGGTGGCGCGTGGCGAGACCATCCGCGGCTACCAGGTGGATGACATGGCCCGGGGAGTCATCCGGGAGCGAGGATACGGCGACTACTTCGTGCATCGCACCGGGCATTCCATCGGCGAGGACATTCACTCCACCGGCGCCAACATGGACAACCTGGAGACGCACGACGAGCGGGAGCTCATCCCGGGCATTTGCTTTTCGATTGAGCCGGGCATCTACTTGCCGGAGTTCGGTGTGCGCTCGGAAGTAAATGTTTACGTGGGCGAGCGCAGTGCCGGCACCACCGGTGCCGTCCAGCAAGAAATTGTGTGCCTTCTGCCGTGAGCAGCATGACGGAGCGCGAAACGACAAAGACCGCCGTGGCCGAATCGCCCCGGGTGCGGACCCGCACCGAGACGCAGGCGTGGGGGCTGGGCGCGCTGGGCTGGGCCGTGCCTGGACTTGGGCACCTGCTGCTGAAGAAGTACGATCGGGCAGGGGGATTTTTTGTCTCCATCGCGGCCATGGCGAGTTTGGGATTGGCGATGGGTGGCAAGCTCTACGGGCCGCCCTTTGACCACAGCCAGGGATCCTTCGTCACCCTTTTGCACCTCCTGGGCTTCGTCGGGGATCTCGGAGCCGGGGCGCTCTTTTTCGTGGCTCGATTCCTGGGAATGGGCCAGGAGTACATGAATCGAGCGTTGGGTGACTACGGAACGGTCTTTTTCCTCTGCGCGGGATTGTTGAATCTGTTGACCGCGCTCGACGCCTACGATATCGCCGTGGGCAAGAAGGAGTAGAGATGCTCCCCCTGCTGGCGCTGCTTGAGCTCTCTCACCTGCAGGCGATGACGCTGTTTGCCTTCTTCACTTCGCTGGTGTTTGCTTTCTTAGGCAAGCAAGGACGGCGAGAGCAGGCCCGGTATTTCCTCTGGTGCTTCCTGCTCTTCATGCTGGTCGGTATCGGCCTGGGCTGGCTGATGTACCCCTTCCCCCGATAGGCAGACCGGAGGCAGTTTTCTCCCTGCCAGAGCGAGGAATAGCTTTGCTTCTGTGGGCGTCTGGGCTATACTGGCGCCCCGTGCGGCTTCGTCCCCGTGGCACACGCTCAATTGCCTGCTTTTCCTCCATAGCTAGAACGAGCCGCGAAGAGAGAAGGTGGAAAGCTCTCGGGTTCGAGAATCCTGCTCGGGTAGGGTGAGGGCCGGCGGCGGTGCGGAGCCGTGCTCGCCTTGACCATCCCGCTGCGAGCCACTGCATGAAAGAAACGCAACAGCCAGCCCTCCAGCCGTTTGTGCGGGGGAGCCTCCAGGAAATCCGCGTCGCCATGGATCAGCTCCAGCGGCGCGACTATTGGCTGTGGGGCGGGGCGCTGCTGGTAATCCTACTATTGGCGGCCACGGTGGCTAGCTTCACCGTGCCGGCGCTATTCCAACCCCGCGATGCTGACTATGAGATCAACCTGACGCTAGCCGTTCGGAGCTTGCTGGGGCTGGTGCTGGTTTTTGGTGTCTATGTCATCTACCAGCAAGTGCTGATCCGGCGGCTGCGGGAGCAAATGGCCAAGCAGATTGACTCGATGGTCCAGTTGCAGATGCGCGCCGAAGAGCTGCAGGAGTTGGCCACGCTCGATCCTCTTACCGGGCTCTACAACCGGCGCGTGGCCGAACAGAATTTGGGCCTGGAAATCTCCCGTTCCGGCCGGCACGAGTATCCCCTCACCGTGTTGGCGTTGGACCTCGACAGCCTCAAGCGCACGAACGACGTACACGGTCACGCCGCCGGTGACCTGATGCTGAAAGTGTTTGCTGCCCGCCTGCGAAAGGCGGTTCGCAGTTCCGACCTGCCGGCGCGGATGGGCGGGGACGAATTCTTGGTGGTGCTCCCCGAATGTGACTCCGAGCTGGTCCCGCGGGTGCTGGCCCGTTTGACCGGCCTGGAGATCGAATTCGGCGGCAAGGCCATCCC
>DATEUS010000092.1:0-3474 GCA_035282985.1 Candidatus Acidiferrales bacterium | reverse complement strand
TGCCCGCTACGCTCATCGCCAAGCTCGTCTTCTGGGGCTTCTTCATCAGCTTCGCCATCAAGGTGCCCATGGTCCCGTTCCACACCTGGTTGCCCGACGCCCACGTCGAGGCGCCCACAGCGGGCTCGGTCATCCTGGCCGGCGTGCTGTTGAAGATGGGAACCTACGGCTTCATGCGCTTCTCGCTGCCGATGTTCCCCGACGCCAGCAAGGAGGCCGTGCCCATTGTCGTCGGCCTCTCCATTGTCGCCATCATCTACGGCGCCCTGGTCTGCCTGATGCAGAAGGACATGAAGAAGCTCATTGCCTATTCTTCCGTCTCCCACATGGGCTTCATTACCTTGGGTCTGTTCGCGATGAACCATCTGGGGCTGGCGGGCGGTTTGCTGCAGCAAATCAACCACGGCATCTCTACCGGGGCACTGTTCTTGATTGCCGGGCTGCTCTACGAGCGGCGGCACACCCGGGAGATTGTGGCCTTTGGCGGCCTGTCCACTCCGATGCCCGTCTTTGCCGCCATCTACATGATCATCAGCCTGGCCTCGCTGGGGATGCCGCTGCTGAACGGTTTTATCGGCGAGTTCGTCATCCTGCAGGGGGCCTGGCAGGTCAACAAGATGTGGGCCGTGTTCTCCGTGTTCGGGATTGTGCTGGCGGCCGCCTACTTGCTCTGGCTCTACCAGCGGGTGATGTTCGGCGAGGTGACCCACGAGGAGAACAAGAACCTCCCCGACCTCAACCTGCGCGAGTTGGTCACCCTGGTGCCACTGGTGCTATGGGCCTTCTGGATCGGCATCTACCCCAAGCCTTATTTTGACGTTATGCAGAAACCGGTGGCGGCGATTGTGCAGCGGATAGAGAAGCAGCCGACGACCGTGGCTGACACAGTGCCGATGCCGGCACCTGAGCAAGCACTACCTCAAAATGCAGAGGAGCAGAGCACGCGCTGATGTGGCCTGAGTTCTTTCAACCCGAAGACCTGCGCGCCATCATGCCCCAGGTGCAGCTCAGCCTCTTCGCCTGCGGCATCTTGCTGATGGACTTCCTTCTCGAGCGCCGGCACAAATTCTTCAACGCCATCACCGCCCTCGTGGGAGTGGGATTCAGCGGCTTCGCCCTCTGGCAGATGCGAGACGACCAGGCCCTGGCTTTCAAGGGCCTGATTGTGGTGGATTCCTTTTTCATCTTTTTCAGCCTCGTTTTCCTGCTGGCCACCGCCCTCGTAATCCTGATGTCGATCAAGTACATGGAAGTGGAGGACGAGCACGAAGGCGAATACTACGCCCTCATCCTCTTCGCCACCGTGGGGATGATGTTCCTGGCCAGCGGTGTCGATTTGATTACGCTCTTCATTGGCCTGGAGTTGATGGCGATCTCCTTCTACCTGCTCACCGGCTATCTTCGCCGCGACCGCCGCTCCAACGAGGCTGCGCTGAAGTACTTTCTGCTCGGTGTCTTCTCCACCGGTATTCTGGCCTACGGCTTTTCCTTGCTCTACGGCGTCAGCGGCTCCACCAGCATCTATCGCGTGGGCGACGCCGTCCGCCAGCGCGGCCCCGATGACCCGATTGTGTTTCTGGCCATGATCGCGGTGGCCGCCGGCGTGTTCTTCAAAGTGGCGGCAGTGCCGTTCCATCAGTGGGCGCCTGACGCCTACGAAGGCGCTCCCACCCCCATCACTGCTTTCATCTCCGTGGGCTCGAAGGCAGCGTCGTTCGCCCTGCTGCTGCGGCTGTTCCTGATTCCTATGGCTGCCTTGCGCGACCACTGGGTTTTCCTGCTGTCGGTGGTGGCCGTGGCCACCATGACCCTGGGCAACCTGGCGGCCATCAATCAGAGCAACATCAAGCGGCTGCTGGCTTACTCCTCCATCGGCCATGTGGGCTACATCCTGCTGGGGTTGGTGGCGAACAACGAGACCGGCCGCACCGGCATCGCCGTTTACATCTTCGCCTACGCCGCCATGACCCTGGGCGCCTTCGCCGTCGTTACCGGAATGCGACGGGCGGACATGATTGGCGACACTCTGGACGACATGCGCGGCCTGATCCACAAGAATCCGGGCCCGGCGACGCTCATGCTAATCTTCCTGCTCTCGCTCACCGGTATCCCGCCTACGGTGGGTTTCCTGGGCAAGTACTTCATTTTCCTTTCCCTCATCCAGACCGGCCACTATTCCCTGGCCGTGTTCGCCGCTTTGTACGTGGTGGTAGCGCTCTACTACTACTTCCGCGTGGTGGTGGTGATGTTCATGCAGGATGAGCGCGA
This sequence comes from Candidatus Acidiferrales bacterium, assembly GCA_035282985.1. GTDB lineage: Bacteria > Acidobacteriota > Terriglobia > Acidiferrales > 2-02-FULL-67-57 > DATEUS01. The sequence continues at coordinate 1,206 of DATEUS010000092.1, read as the reverse complement.
GCCCGGCAAGATGACCCTGGCGCCGGGCCTGCTCGTCACGCTGGCGGTCACTCTGCTTCTGACCCTCGCTCCTGGCGTTTATCCCGAACCGCTTATCCGTCTGGCCCAGTCCTCCATCCTTCCTTTCCGCTAGGGGGTGGTCGCAATGCCGCCGCCGGAACCCAAAGGGCGCGGCCCCTGGCGCCAACTCGGCTTCGTGCTTTCGATTGCCTTTGTATTTCCCGCGGCGCTCCTAGTCGGCTACTTGATTGGGGCGTGGTTGGACGGAAAACTGGGCACCGCCCCCTGGCTCTCCCTGCTCTTTATTGGGTTGGGCTTTCTTGCTGCCCTGAAGGAGCTGTTTCGCGAGCTTAAGCGACTCAACCACGAATGAGTGAAATTCCTCAGGCCGAGCGTGAATTGCTGGCCGGCGCCGAGCGCCGCCTCGGCTTCTTCATTCTCCTGCTGGTGCCGGTCGGCACAGCCTTAGCGGCTTGGCAGTGGGGCGGGGGAATGGCGGCGGCCTTTGCCTTTGGCGGTGTCCTGGCGTACCTGAACTACCGCTGGATTGTGACTGTGGTTGATACCCTGGTACGGGGCCAGAAGGCGGAGGTCGCTCGGCGGACCTATGTGAAGCTGTTTCTTCCGCTGGCCTTGCTCGTGGGGTTGCTCTATGTTATCTTTTCCCGCTCTTGGCTGTCCGTGGCTGGCGTTCTGGCTGGCTTGTTTCTTATGGTCGTTGGGGTCCTGTTGGAAGCGGCCTATGAACTTTTTCTAGCTGCGCGCGGATAGAGTATGGAACATCATCCCACTTGGATCGGCAACGTGGTCAACCAGCTCTTGGGCTGGCTTGTGTTGCCGCTGCTGGAAGCCCTCGGGGCCCATCCGCACGACCCCGCCCGGCCGATTCCCGATCACATCGCCACCGAGCTGTTCATCGTTTTTCTCTGCATTGTCTTCTTTCTCTGGTTTCGGTCACGACTCTCGGCCGACAACCCCGGGGCGTTGCAGCTCTGTTTTGAGCAGTTGCTCTCCAACGATTTCCGTGTCGGCATCTACGATCTGCTGGATGAGATTGTCGGCCACGGCGGCCGCAAGTATCTGGCCCTTATCGGCACGGTCGGACTGTTTGTCCTCTTCTGCAACGTCATCAGCTTGATTCCCGGGTTTGTGTCGCCCACGGCCCACCACACTGTTCCGCTGGGCTGCGCGTTGGCTGTCTTTCTC
>DATEUS010000091.1:0-5838 GCA_035282985.1 Candidatus Acidiferrales bacterium | reverse complement strand
CATCACCCGCTTGGAGGTAGAAGAGCAGACTGTGCAGGTATTGGAACTGGGTAAGCACACCACCAGGGCCCAGTGAACCGATCAGGCCTTCCAGGATGGCCTCACGAGTCCGGCTCGGCATCGAGGTCAGGCCGAGAGAGGAAAGGGCGGCGTCAACCGGCCCCAGTCCCCGCACGGCCAGCACCTCGGGCAAACACTCGGCGCTGGCAGCAATCAGCACTAGACGCGGGCCAGAGAAGTTCTCCCTCAAGTAGGCACAGAACCGCGGATTGACTTCAAAGCAGATCAGCTTGGCCGCGGCCGGTAGGTGTTTGAGCAAGGCGCGGGTCATCACCCCGGTGCCCGAACCGAATTCGACCACGCAGCGGGCTCGCGCCAGGGGCAACGGCGCCAGCATGGCGCTGGTCAGAAAGCGCGAACTGGGAACGAGCGAGGCTGTGGTGTGGAGGTCCTTCAACGCCTCCGGCGTGAATGTCCTCAGGCTCATCGCTAGTTGGATATCCCTTACGGCCAACCCCATCCGCCGTGGCCAAGTACGCGCCCAGACAATACCACACTGGCGGAAGAATCAAGAAAAAATGGCCATGGAAGGACTTCCAGCACACCTACAAACCGGTTTAGTTCATCTTCCGATGGCTGGTTGGCGACGAGGCGGGAACGGACTGAACTCCCCCCGGTCTGTGGTAAGATGCGTTTGCTCGCACCCGGGCCGGGAGCCTTAGATACCTGTGGCTGTTCCTCGATACGGACGCCGAGCGGAACGGGGCCTGACTGCGGCGATCAATCGCTTTCTCAGCGAGCTCCGCAACCCCACCACCCCCCGGGCGAAGGTTATCGCCGTCAACCTGGCCATCATCTTTTTTTCTTTCGTCACCCTGACGGTGGTGAGTGGGTTCTTCCTCTCCCGGGCCATGAATCCCTTGCAGGCGGACGAATCCATCGACCCCACCCGCTTCCTGGGCAACGCGCAGACGGTGGAGTTTCAAACGCTGGATGGCGTCACCCACAACGGTTGGTTCTTCCCCGGGTTGCGCGCAGGGCCGGTGGTGGTGCTCTGCCACGGCTTCAAGTCGAGTCGGGCCGAGATCCTGACCCTGGCCACCTCGCTCCAGCAGCACCGCTACAATGTCCTCGCCTTCAACTTCGCCGGGCACGGGGAGAGCCCGGTGGGTTACACCACGCTGGGGGGCAAGGAAATACAGGAATTGCGGGCGGCGCTGGAGATGCTGTCCCGCCGCACCGACATTGACACCACTCGAATCGGTCTGTGGGGGTATTCCCTCGGGGGCTATGTTGTGCTGCACACCGCCCCCAACTTCCCCGGGGTGAAGGCGGTGGTGGTGGATTCGGTCTATCCGCGGCCGGGGGCGTTGCTGCGCTTGGAACTGGAGCGCCTGGGCGGCAACATTGTTCCCCTGGTCATCCCCGTGGCGGTGGCGGAGTTTCGCGCCGTCTCTTTACTCTACGGCGGCACCCATGACATAACCGCGGATCTGAACCGGACGGCCGGGCTGCCCAAGCTCTTCATCGCCGGCGAGGACGCTCCCGGTCTGGCTTCCATGACCCAGCAGCTCTACGCGCAAGCGCCCGGCCCCAAGGAGTTGACCGAGCTTCCGCGCACCAATATGGCGGCGATGGTCGAAGAAGAGCGCCGGAACTATGAGAACGTCGTGGTCAGCTTCTTCTTCCGAAGCCTCCCTCTGGTGGCTGAGTCACCCTGAGCAGCCGAGGGCGGCTGGGGGCCCGTTGATTCTCCTCTGTGTCGGCTAACCGCAAACCACCGGGCTGGCGCTTAGGGCTGGAGTACGCGGCCCTGGTCGTCGCCTTTGCGCTGCTGCGCTGGCTGCCGCGGCGGCTGGCGCGCGCGGCGGGTGCCGCTCTGGCTTGGCTCGTCTACAGGCTTCACCCCCATTGGCGGCAGATAGCGGACTTCAATCTTCGCCTGGCTTTTCCGGAGATGTCGCCGGCGGAGCGGGCACGTCTGTTGAAGCGCGCCTACCGGCACTGGGGTTGGCTGCTGGCAGAGTTTGCCCGCTTTCCCCGCCACAGCGCTCGCAGCATCGAAGACATCATCATCTACGATGGTTTGGAGAACTATCAGGCGGCCGCAGCGCGCGGCAAAGGCGTGCTCTACCTGACCGCGCACGTAGGAGCGTGGGAGCTGAGTTCGTTCGCCCACTCCCTCCACGGCCACCCCTTGGCTTATCTCAATCGGCCGCTGGACAACCCGCGGGTGGACGCCCTCGTGAATCGCTACCGCTCGCTGGGCGGGAACCGCCCTATCAATCGCCGCAATGCCGCCCGCGCCATCTTCGAGGTGCTGCGCAGCGGGGGCGCCGTCGGTATGCTGATGGATCAGAACACGCTCGATGGCGACGGCAATGTTTTCGTCGACTTCTTTGGCTTGCCCGCCAGCACTACCGCCGGCCTGGCCCGCATCGCCCTGCGCACTGGCGCGGCTGTGGTGCCGGTCTTTGTCATTTGGGACGAAGGGTTAGGCAAGTACCGGCTGCGGTTTGACCCGGCGGTGGAGTTGGTGCGAACGGGTGAAACGGAGCGTGGTGTGGTGGAAAACACCGCCCGCTTCAACCAGATTATCGAGGACTACATCCGCCGCTACCCCGACCAGTGGCTGTGGATTCATCGCCGCTGGGCCACCCGCCCCCGCGGCGAACCCCCGCTTTACCCCGACTGAGTTCTCGCGCCGGCAGGTCGGGCGTCACTCGCGGCAGATGCCCCGCTTTGACTGACGAATGAAGTTGACCAGGTAGCGCGCTTCCTCGGTGGCAACTTCCGATTCAATCCGCTCCAGCGCCTCCTGCAGCGGCAGCCGCGAGCGGTAGAGCAGCTTGTAGGCGTGCTTGAGGGCGGCGATGCGCTCGGCGGACATCCCGTAGCGCTTCAAGCCCACCAGGTTGAGCCCCTTGGCGGCGACGTCGAACTCCGCCGTCAGCAGGAACGGGGGCACGTCCTGGATGATGCGCACGTTGCCGCCCACCATGGCTAGGCGGCCGACGCGGATGTGCTGGTGCTGCATGGCGCCGCCGCCGAGGAAGGCGTAGTCCTCCACCACCGAATGGCCGCCCAGGGCCACGCCGGTGGCCAGGGTGACGTGCTCGCCCAGCACCGAGTTGTGGCCCACGTGCACCTCGGTCATGATGAAGCAGTCCGGTCCGATGCGCGTCGTCCTGCCCTCGCCATCGGCCCGCTCCACGGTCACGTGCGGGAAAAAGACGGTGCGGTCGCCGACTTCGACAAAGCTGCGCGCGGTGGTCTTTCCCCGCACCATCGAGGTGTGGCCGAGAATCACGGCAGCGTGCACGTGGCAGTCGCGCCCCACCCGCACGCCCCGGTGCACCATGACGTGGGCGTCCAGCCGCGTGCCTTCGCCCAGCTCCACGTCCTCTTCCAGGACGCAAAACGGCCCGATGGTGCCCCGTGCGGGCAGCCGCGCTCCGGGGTGCACAACAGCGCTGGGATGGATGTCCATTTCCTGTTCGTCGCCTCGCTTCGTTGACTCCGTTCGGGAAAAGCGGCGGCGTCCATTATACTGAGCCTCAGGCAGAAACGCGCGCAAAGGAGACCACCCATGCCAAAGACCGCTGGTGAGCTGGCCGCCTATTTGGGCGGCGAAGTGGTCGGGGACGTCCAGGCCAACATTCGCGGCGTCGGTAGCTTGACGGGAGCCAAGCCGGGCGATCTGGTGTACGTCGAATCGGAGAAGGACCTGCCCACCGCTCTGGCCTCGCCGGCTAGCGCCGTCCTGGTGGGCTCCGGCGCCTTCGTCCGCGGCAAGACCCTGATTCGTGTCCCGCATCCCAAGTGGGCTTTTGCGCGGGCGGCGGCCCTGTTGCTGCCGGAGCCGCCGGTGGTCACCGGCCGGCATCCCACTGCCGTTCTTCACCCCACGGCGCGGCTGGGCGAGAACGTGGCCGTGGGTCCGTATGCGGTGTTGGAAGAGAACGTGCGCGTGGGCGACGACTGCCAGATTGGCGCCGGTTGTTACCTGGCCGCCAATGTGGAGCTGGGTGAAGGCTGCGTGCTTTTTTCCCGGGTAACGATCTACCGCAACGTGCGGCTCGGCCAGGGGGTGCGCGTCCACAGCGGCGCGGTGATCGGCAGCGATGGCTTCGGCTACGTGCGGGTGGAGGATCGCTACGAGAAGTTTCCCCAGCGCGGCTCGGTGGTCATCGAGGACGACGTTGAAATCGGCGCCAACGCCACCATCGACCGCGGCGCGTTGGACGAAACTTGGATCGGGCGCGGCACCAAACTCGACAACCTCGTCCATGTGGCCCACAACGTGCGCATCGGCCGCCATTGCGTCATCGCCGCCCAGACCGGCGTCTCCGGCACCGTCACCATCGGCGACCGCGTGATCATCGGCGGACAGGTGGGCATTGCCGACCACTGCCGCATCGAAGACGAAGCTGTACTGGGCGCGCAGGCCGGCATCCCCTCCAACAAGACCATTCGAAGCGGGCAAACGGTGTGGGGCACGCCGGCCCGGCCGCTGGCGGACTTCAAGAAGTCCTACCCTTACATTGCCCGGCTGCCGGAGATGGCCGCGCGCCTGCACGCCTTGGAGGGCAAGCCTCGCCGGAGAGGTAAGGGTTAGCAAGGTGCAGAGAACGACCTCCATCGGGAGGGCGGGGCTTTACTAGCCCTTGGCACAGTTGCGGGAGGGCACGGCTTGAGCCGTGCCGAACAGCGGCCTCCACACCAAGGGCTTTAGCCCCTGAGGGCTCACGTCAGGCGACGTTTGACTCTATCCCGAGGCTGAACATACACTCCCACCAAGAGACGCGAACGATGGCGTGCATCGTAGTCGGAGGCCACAGCCGCAACATCGGCAAGACGCAACTGGCGGTGGAAATCATCCGCGTCTTTCCGGCAGCGCGCTGGACAGCGGCCAAAATCACCCAGTACGGCCACGGCGTCTGCTCCATCAACGGTGAGGACTGCCACTGTGCCCTCGATGAGCACGCTTTTGCGGTTCAGGTGGAGCGCGACCACAGCGGCCGCAGCGACACCTCGCGCTTTCTGGCTGCCGGGGCGGAGCGGGCCCTCTGGGTGCGCTGCAAGCAAGGACGGCTGGCCGAGGCCATGCCGCTCTTCCGCCGGCATATGGCCGAAGCGCACAACCTCCTTATCGAAAGTAACACCGTCCTCCATTTTCTCCAGCCCGACCTCTATCTGCCCCTGCTTGATTTCTCCGTGGACGACTTCAAGGCCTCCAGCCGGGAATTTCTCGACCGCGCCGACGCCTATGTGCTACTGGCGCCCCGCGCCCCCCGCCCCTCCTGGGAGGCTGTCTCGCTTCGGCAGCTCGAGCGCCGTCCGGTGTTTGTGGTCTGGCCGGAGAAGCTCTGCTCCGCGTCGCTCGCCGCCTTCATCCGCGAGCGGGTGTTCGCCTCCCCGACGCGAACTACCTCCTGATGCACCCCGGTGGAGCCCTCCCGGCACTCCTGGGCGCTTCCAGGAAGGCCGGTGTCACCGTTGACACCGGGCCTAGGAGACGAGATCTCGCTCGCCCCCTACCCCAGGCCGCCCCCGCAGCACCAGTCACGGATCACGGATACCCTCCGCCTGTCCCCCGGAACGGGGAAGTCCAAGGGTTTGACACGCCTTTGGGGGTCTCCTAGACTGGCTCTGTCCCCGTCGTCTAGTTTCGGCCCAGGACGTCCCGCCCTCTGCGGGAAAACGCGTGGTTCAAATCCCGCCGGGGACGCCATGGCTCCCTGTCCTGTTTACCCTGAGCTTGCCGAAGGGAGCGAGTCCGCTGCCGGCGGACGAGTCGAAGGGCCGGGGACGCCACTCTCTCCGGGAGTGATGTCC
>DATEUS010000090.1:0-7348 GCA_035282985.1 Candidatus Acidiferrales bacterium | reverse complement strand
TGTTGGCCACCAGTCTGTTGCCGGCGTCCAAGACTCGCACTGTTACCGCCGGGGTGATCGAGGCGCCCGCGACTGTATTCGTCGGCTGCTGCAAAAAGGCAAGGTGGTCCGCATCGCCAAACACGATCAGCGTGCCGTCAGTAGAGGAGTTAGTGGCACCACCGCACCCTGAGCCGGTACGCGTCCGAGTCACCGAGAACGGGTAGGAGCCAGGCGTGGTTGAAGAGGTGGTGAACTTCAGTTCTGTTGTTTTTGTATCGCCATTGCCACCAGAAACAGAAGTGGGGTTGAACGCCGTGGTCACTCCAGCCGGAGCTGGCGCAGTAAAGCTGATGCTAAAGGTGACGGTACACTGGTCAGTGGTACCAGTGTAGGTCACACTCACCTCGGTCGTAGCCATGCCTGTAGATGGAACCGAGACGGTGGCGGGATTCAGGCTAGGCGCGCCGGGCGTCCCGTCCGTAAACGTCGTTCGCGCCTGGGAGCGCTCGCCCGAGGCGGTGAGGAAGAAGCGGACGCCGAGGTCGTGCTCTTCGGGCGCGAAGGAGGCGTCGAAGATGTTGCCGTAGGCGTCAGCGATGGCGGTCAGCTCGCGGTCGCCGTGGAAAGGCTCGGCGAGGTCTTCACTGAGCACGAGCGTAACCGTCTCGCCCGGGGCCCAGCCCGAGCCGGTGATGGTGACGGTCTCGCCCGGGGCGTAGTCGTTCTTGTCGGTCTCAACGGTGGCGTAGCCGTAGAGCTCGGCGGAGCTAGAGCCCGAGCCCCCGGCCGCCAGGTAGAGCCCGCGGCCGGCGCTGGCGGAGGCGCCCCCGCTATGCGGGGCGCTCATCGAGCCGGTGGCGACCTGCTCGTTCAGCCAAGGAATGTAGATTTCAGCCGAGCTGCCGCCGGAGCCGCCGGCGATGAGGACGGAGTTGTTGCCCGGCAGGCGGACGGCGATGTGGCCGCTGCGGGGCGAGAGCAGGTCGGCGGCGGCAGAGACCTCGCCGTCGCGGGAAATCAGCAGTGCGGAGGAAAGGTCCTGCGAGCCGTCGTTGCCGCCGGCAACGTACACGTAGCCGCCGAGCACGGTGACAGCGGAGGCGTTCTGCCGCGGGCCCGGAAGCGCCGGGCCGGCGGAGACCTGGCCGGTGGCGGGGTCATAGATTTCGGTGGAGCTCAGGACGTTCGAGCCGTCCGAGCCGCCGACAAAGATGACCTGGCGGTCGATGAGGCGGTTGTTCTGAGCCGGCCAGCGGGCCAGCGTAGCTGCGGCGTGGCCGGAGCGGGGCGCCGACAACGAGCCGGCGTAGCTGAAGGAATCCCTCTCCGGGTCATAAATCTCCAGCGTGGCGCGGCCGCCGCCCGCGATCAGCACCCGCCCGTCCTCGAGCCGCGTGGCCGTGTGGCCCGCGCGCGCTTCCAGCAGCGAGCCGGCGAAGCTCCACGAATCCGAGGCCGGGTCGTAAATTTCCACCGCGTTGGTGGGTCCCTCGCCCAGGGTTACGCCTCCCGCGACCAGCATCCGCCCGTCAGCCAAGAGAGTGGCGGAGTGGCCGCTGCGGGCCATATGCATCGGCGGCGCCAGCGAGAAAGAGCCGTTGCTGCCAAAAAATTCGGCGCCGGCCATTGGGCCGCTGCCGTCCTGGCCCCCGGCAATAAGGACCCGCCCGTCAGCCAGCAACGCGGCGGAAGCGCCATCGCGGGGAGCCGACATTGAGCCGGCCGAGCCCCAGGTGCCGGTGACGACGGCCGGGATGGAGCCTTGCAGGAAAATCGCGGTCAGGAGGACCAAAGCTGCCAGGAGGAGAACTGCCTTCGTTCTGCCATGCATAGTCTTGCTCCTTGCCTAAATTTTCGTGGAATTGTTCACAACCCGTCCGCCCCCGGTAGGGTCTCCCCAGCGGGTTGTGCAAACTCGTTTGTTCTCTTTCTCCTTCTTCAACACCCTGAGCGGGAAACCCAGTCGGTGGGTGTCTTCCAACGCGAGAGCAGAACGGGTGCCAAACTACCCCACGCGGGCTGACATGGCGACAACGTGTTGATTCTCCTCACGATCTGTTCTGTTCCCGATTCGGCCCCGGCAGCCTGCACTGTCCGGGTGTATACGTAGGCGCTCAAAGCCCCTAAGTGACTGTCTCCAAAAAGGATAGGGTGAAGGTTGGGTTTCAATGGCGGGACTGGGGTCCTACGGTTTTGTGGGCCCCCGGCCCAGTGAAGGCGAAGCGGGAGAGGGCCGACCCTGCCCGGGGTTGACCGCTAGCTAGTCCTGTCTGCCGCCTCTCCGGCCTCGTTCTAGGCCCAAGCGGTGCAAGGGCGGAGGGGCTGGCGCACTCGTGAGCGGTCCCGGAGGTAAGCAAGCGGACAGCCTCAAGGTGCTAACCCCCACGCGTCTGTCAGAATCTACAGACCTAGGGGCAGAAAAACAATGGGCGAATCACTGCTGCCGACGCTGCTGGGGATGTTGGTTGCGGGGGCAGGATTCGAACCTGCGACCTTTGGGTTATGAGCCCAACGTGGTACCAGACTCCACTACCCCGCGGACTCACTATACTGGATTTCCCCTGAACACGCAACCCGCCTGTTGGCACTCTGGTCAGGAACGGAAAGGCTTCTCACCAAGTGTTGTACGGAGTTCCTTCGGTGGAAACCTGACTGGAGCCCGAGCGCACGTCGCTGATCCCGGTGCTGCCTTGTTCCGGAGAGATCAGAAAATCGGAGTACTCCACCTGCCAGGTGGTGGAGGAGCCAGTGATGTCGGGCGGCAGAGCGCGTAGATAGCCTTCCGTAACCAGCTCCTCCAGCGAGGCGGGAGCACGCTCTTTGTCCAGAGTGAACTGCTCGATGGTGGAGCGGAGCACGTAGAGGTTCTCTTTCAAGACCGACTCGCGCGCCCGGATCACCGACTGGCGATAGGTGGGAATCGCGATGGAAATCAGGATACTGATGATGGAAATGACGATGAGTATTTCAATCAGGGTAAAACCCGCTCGGCGACACCTGCCGGTCCGCCCTCGGTACTCCCCGCGCCAGCCTGCGCCGGTTTCTATGCGTGGGTTGTCCATCGCCCTACCACTCATTGTACCGCGTCCCGTTGAGAGCAATCCCAGCACTTCGTGTGTAGACGTCAAACACGTTCTTCCCGTTCCAGGAGCGGGAATCAGGCGGATCTTGCACACTCCGCAAGCCCCAATTGGTGGAGTTAGTCATCGGATCCGTGGGGATGCGGCGGAGAAAGCGAACGCGGCGGTCGGGCTTGCCCGCCAGCGGCACCCCATCGACCAGCGTCTCCAGCGTGGGCGGATAGCCCTCGGTGTCGGCTTCGACAGCAATCAAGTTGCGGTCGGCGGCGTCCTTGAAGCGGTCTATCGCCGTGCGGACTTCCCGCAGGGCACGGCGCAACTCCAGCTCCTTGTCGTGTTTGATCTTGACCCGCGCCACCGGCAGAGCCATGGTGGCCAGCACCAGCAGGATGGAGACCGCCACCATCAGCTCGATCAGGGTGAAACCTGACTGGCGGCGACCCGGCACCAAATGGAACATCGAGTATCCTGGGGTTATTCGACCGCGATCTCCCCGACTCCCGTCTCCAGACTCAGCAGCTCCTGCCGCGAGTTGCGGGCGGCGATGTTCTTGATGGAAAGCGGCGAGCGCCCGGGGGCCTTTCCTTGGAACACCAACGTCACCAGCGTACCGCGGCCACTGGCTCCGCTCGTGCCTGGTGCCCGCATGACAGAAATGATGGCCATGCCGTCGTCGGAGTCAACGCGGTGAACCAAAGCCGCTGGCTCGGCGCCCCCGCCCAGCAAGCTGCCCTGATAAACCTCGACCAATTCCACCACGGTCGGCTCGAACCCGACCGCCAGCGGCACGCTGAAAACGTCTTGCACGTTTTCCAACAGAAGGTCGACGGCCACCCGTTCTCCGACTTGGATATGGGACTGGGCAGGTTGGAAGTTCACCTGCGCGGGCCCACTGGGGATTGCAGCGCCAAGAACGCCACCTGGACGCTCCCCGCTGGGCTGGCTTGCTGGAGGCACGGCCTCACCCTGGGGCGGTGGCTCTTCCGACGGAACTCCTTGGGGACGGGGCAGGGCAACATTCTCGTCGGTGCCCACGGCGAGTGACCTGAGGTTGGCCGCAGTGATTTCCGGCAGACGGATGATCCGTGGCGTCAGCACAATCAGGACTTCGTTTTCCTGTGTCTCTTTCTTCTCGCTGCTGAAGAAATAGCGCAGGAAGGGAATCTGTGCCAGGCCGGGCCAGCCTTCGATGGTTACCCTGTCCGCGCGCTCGATGATGCCTCCGAGGATCGTGACCTCGCCCTCGCGCAGGCGGATGTCGTGCTCGATAATGCGCTGCCCAAAGATGGGCTGCTGCACCCCGCCGATGCTCGCCTGGCCGGTCACGGCTGAGACTTCGACCTTCAGGCGCAGGCTGATCTCACGATTGGAGTGAACCCGCGGGGTGACATCAATGTTCACCCCCACGTCCTGGTATTGAAACTGGGTATTCACCAGAGGGTTGATGCCGACGCCGCCGATACCCGGTTGGAAGCTGCCCACCGCAAACGGCACCCGGTCGCCGATCCTCAGCTTTCCGGTTTGTCCGTCGGTGATGCGCACCTCGGGGTTTTGGATGATTTTAGTGGTGGCGTCGGTCAGCAGAGCCATGGCGGTGGCGCTGGGCAGGATGAGGCTGTAATCCGCGCTTGAGAGACGGCTCAGTTCGCTCAGCGGTATGGCATCGGCCTCGCCGATGCTCCGCGCGATGTCTTCCCGGGGAGTGAAGAGTAGGGGCACGGTGCTGGAAGGGACAATGCCGAGCTCGCGGGCCCGGTCCCGGCGCGCCTGCAGGACGGCCACCTGGATCTGGATCTCCGGCTTGGCCTGGTCAATGTCGCGGATGATTTTGTCCGCCACCGCGATCTTGTCCGGGGTGTCGCGGATGATGATGGCGTTGTTGGTGGTGCTGGGGGTGATGCGCTTGATGTCGAGCAGCGTCCGCAGCGTCTGCACGATTTCGTTCAGCTCCGCTGCTTCCACCGTATTGGAAAGGTAAAAGGTCTTGATGATCTGCTCTTCGTAGGAGCGGCGTTTGGCCGCGCTATCGGGAATCACCATGATGGTATTGGGGGTGACGGCCTTCCAGAAGGACTTGGTCATCAGCGAGGTGATGTCGAGCGCCTGCTCCAGCGTCGCCTGGGCCAGCTCCACCGTCACGCGTCGGGCCTGGAAATCCGAGTCAAAGATGACGTTGATGCCGGCCAGCCGGGCGATGCTTTCATAGATCTTTCGCGAATCCTCGGTCATCTTTAAGTTGAGCGGTTCGCGGGAGAGAGGACGCAACTGCGGCGGGCCCTCGGGAATGCTCTCCAGGGGGATGAAGGTTTCCCCCCGTCGTTGCTGTTGGGCCGCCTGCGCTTCCGCCTGGCGCTGCGATACGATCATCTCCAGAGTGCGCCGCAGCTCCTGCTCGGCCACAAAGCTGGAAGGGTCGAGCGCCAGCGCTTTCTCAAACTCCGCCGCCGCTGGCTCGTACAAACCCTGGTCGCGCAGCTTGTGGCCGCGGTCAACGTGTGCCTGTGCGGCGTGGAAGCGAATCCGCCTGGCCCGCAGCTCGTACTGCGCGTTGCTCGGGTCCGCCTTCGCTGCTCGTTCGTAGTGGATGAGCGCTGTATCGTAGTCTTTATTGAGTTCCGCCTCCTGACCTGCCTTGAAGTCAGACTTCCCCTTGGGACAGCCGGTGACCATTAGAGTTAGCAGCAGTAGGCCGGAAGAAAAGAGAAGTCGCCGATTCATCTACCTACCCCTTGTTGTTTCCTTACGTCTCCCCGATAACTTGGGAACGCAGTCTAGCATTGTCGCCGGCTCGGCGACAATATCTCATCGGCCGATTGCAACAGCGGAGGAGAGAGCACCTGCTGCTGGGGGTCGTGGCCTCCCCCAGCGTGCACTCCTTGCTGAGAGCGCCTGCCCTCCACTAGTATGGTTTGCAGGCAATACGACAATGGCAAAGCCCGCCCCGCAAAAGCCCGGTATCAAGCCCATCGCCACCAACCGCCAGGTGCCTTACAAGTATCACGTCTTGGATCGATACGAGGCCGGGCTGGTCCTGACCGGCACTGAGGTCAAGGCTCTGCGCGAAGGTCGGGCCAATCTTCGGGACGCCTATGCTCTGGTCAAGGGTGGTGAACTGTGGTTGCTCAACCTGCACATCAGCGCCTACAGCCATTCTGGCTACGCCAGCCACGACCCGTTGCGGACGCGGAAGTTACTGTTGCACAAGGAGGAGATTGGCAAGCTGGCCGGCCGGGTCGAGCAGAAGGGCCTTGCCCTGGTGCCTCTGCGGCTGTATTTCAAGAACGGTCGCGCCAAGTGTGAGTTGGCGCTGGTGAAGGGCAAGAAAATCTACGATCGCCGCGAGGAGGTGCGCCAGCGCGTGACCAAGCGCGAAATGGAACAGGAGCTGAAGCGCTATCGCTGACCAAGTCGCCCCGCCTTGCTGAGGCATTCCGGTGTAAACTACTGGTTTTGAACCCCTCCCGGGAGGACGCTCGGTGCTCGATGCCAAGCTGAATTTTGACGCTCTTGACTCCTTTGACATCCCCGCGCTGGTCACCTGGGTCTTTACATCTGACACCAAGCCGCCGCGACCGCTGCTGGAAGACCTTCTGAGCGAGATCGACCAGCGCACGAGCGGCGCACTCAGTGAGTTGGGTTCGGCAGGCGAGTTGACCGGTAAGGCCGGGGAAACACTGCTCCTGCATCAACCGACCGGCCTCAAAGCCCGTCGGCTGCTCCTGCTGGGGGCGGGCAAGCCCGAGAAATTCTCGCTGGCCGATGTCCGCAATCTTGCGGGTGCCGCGGCCCGCTTCCTGAAGAGCCGGGGCGTGAGCGAGTTTACCTTCCTCGCTCGCCCTCGCCCGGCGGGCTTGGACTCGGCCGCCGTCGCCCAGGCCGTGGTCGAAGGTGTCCTGCTGGCCAACTTTGAACCGGGCCGCTACCACACCGAAGAGAAGAACGACAGGGCGATCACCTCCTTGCGGCTTGCGGGTTTTTCCCCCAGCGACCAGAAAGCTCTGCAAACGGCGGTGCAACGCGGGCTGGTGACCGGCGAAGCGCAGAACTTTGCCCGCGAACTCGCGAACGAGCCCTCCAATCGGCTCACACCCCGCATTTTTGCCGAGCGCGCAGCCGAGATGGCCCACGAAGCAGGCCTGGCAGTCGAGGTTCTGGATGAGAACCGCATTCGGGAGCTGAAGATGGGTGCTTTCCTCTCGGTCGCGCAAGGCAGCGAGGAGCCGCCCCGGCTTGTGGTTCTCACCTATGGGCCTCCAAACTGGCGCGAGGGGCAGCCAGTTCTGGGC
>DATEUS010000089.1:0-2910 GCA_035282985.1 Candidatus Acidiferrales bacterium | reverse complement strand
TGCCCACCAGGTCGCCGCCCAGGATGTTTTCCGCCTCGGCCGCCGCCGCCTCCAGCAGTTGGGTAAGGTGCAGGCGATCGTTGCTGAGCGAGAGCACGCCCACCTGGGCACGCTGCCAGCTTTCCTGGTGGTCGAGTTCCGCCACCGCCACGTTGAAGCGGCCGCGCAGCCGCTCCTTGAGCTTGCGCAAAACCTGGCGCTTGTCCTTGAGCGAGTGGGCATAGGGCAGGTGAATGTTCAGAGTCAGGACGCCAACGACCATGGCTTGTTGCGTGCGCGCCCGCACGCCGCCGGGCCTGCCTGCCGCAGGCAGGCGGCTAGGCCGAGACCGGGCTCGGCACCCTCTCCACTACGAACACTTCCAGCACGTCGCCCACCTTGACGTCGGCAAAGTTGGCAATGGTGAGCCCGCACTCATAGCCGGAGGCCACTTCCTTGACGTCCTCCTTGAAACGCCGCAGCGAGGCGATCTTGCTCTGGTAGATCACCACGTTGTCGCGCAGCACGCGCACATCGGAGTCGCGCACCATCTTGCCGTCCTGCACGTAGCAGCCCGCCACCATGCCCACGCGCGGAATGCGGAAGGTCTCGCGCACTTCCGCCCGCCCCACCAGGGTTTCCTTCACCGTGGGCTCCAGCAGCCCCGCCATGGCCTTTTCCATTTCTTCCAGCACCTCGTAGATGATGCTGTGGTGGCGGATATCCACCCCTTCCTGCTGCGCCACCTCGGCCGCCTTGCGCTCCGGCCGCACGTTGAAGCCGATGATGACCGCGTTCGAGGCCGAGGCCAGCAGCACGTCGGTCTCGCTGATGCCGCCCACGCCGCTGTGGATGATCTTCATCCGCACCTTGTCGGTGCTGAGCTTCTCCAACTGGTCGGTCAGGGCCTCCACCGAGCCCTGCACGTCCGCCTTCAGGATCAGCGGCAGCTCCTTGACCTCGCCGCTCTGCAACTGCTCGTGCAACTGGTCGAGGGTGAGCCGGGCGCTCGCCCCCAGCGCCGCCACGCGCTGCTTCTGTTCGCGGTAGGCCGCCACCTGCTTGGCCTTGATCTCGTCCGACACCACCTGGAAGGGGTCGCCCGCCTCCGGCACTCCGCTCAGCCCCAGCACTTCCACCGGCGTGGCCGGCCCCGCTTCCTCCATCGCTTGGCCGCGGTCGTCGAACAGCGCCCGCACCTTGCCGAAGATGGGGCCGACGATGAAGGGGTCGCCCAGGCGCAGGGTGCCGTCCTGCACCAGCACGGTGGCTACCGGCCCGCGGCCCCGGTCGAGCTTGGACTCCAGCACCGCGCCGCTGGCGGGCCGCGTCGGCGTCGCCTTCAACTCCTGCAGGTCGGCCACCAGTAGAATCATCTCCAGCAGTTGATTCAGGTTGGTTTTCTTCTTGGCGGAGACTTCCACCATCACCGTGTCGCCGCCCCAGTCTTCCGGCATCAGGCCGCGGTCGGCCAGTTGCTTCTTGACCCGCTCGGGCAGGGCCCCGCCTTTGTCGATCTTGTTGATGGCCACCACCAGGGGCACGCCGGCGGCCTTGGCGTGGTCGATGGCTTCCAGCGTCTGCGGCATCACCCCGTCGTCGGCCGCCACCACCAGCACTACCAGATCGGTTACTTTGGCGCCGCGCGCGCGCATACGGGTGAAGGCCTGGTGGCCCGGGGTGTCGATGAAGGTGATCTTGCGGTCGTCCACGTCCACCTGGTAAGCGCCGATGTGCTGGGTGATGCCGCCGGCTTCTTCGGCAATCACGTTGGTCTCGCGGATGGCGTCGAGCAGGGAGGTCTTGCCGTGGTCGACGTGCCCCATCACCGTCACCACCGGCGCCCGCTCCGCCTTCTTGCCCGCCACCTTTTCTTCCTTGAGCACGTCCTGCAGCGACTCCTGCTCGAAGGAGATGATCGCCGCGGTGGCGTTGAAGGCCTCGGCGATTTCACCCGCCAGCTTGGTGTCAAGCGATTGGTTGATGGTGGCCAGCATGCCCCGGTCCAGCAGAGCCTTGATCAGGTCCTTGGCCCGCACCTCCAGTTTCTCTGCTAGCTCTTTGACGGTGATGCCCTCGGTGACGTTGATCTCAATGTGCTCGCGACGCACCACCGGGGCTTCGCGGACCGGCACCGCCACCTTGCGCTCCTCCGGCCCGCGCCGCAGCCGCGGCCGCACCGGATGCTTGACCTTGCGCTCCCCTTCGGCGAACTTCTTTTCCAGATGCGTGGCCCCGGCGGGACGGCGTCGGGTGGGAGCTTTGCGTTCATAGATAGGCTTGCCTGGTTCGGGCGCCGCCGGTGCCGTTGGCGCGGCGGTGGGTCGCACCGCCGCCGGGCGGCGCGCAGCCGCTTCGGGCGCCCCCGCCCGCGGGCGTGGAGCCACTCGGCGTGCTTCGGCAGGAGCAGCGGCCACGGGCTGGGCGATGGTGCGTGCGCCGCCCGGCGCCGGGGCCCGAGGCACCACCGGGCCTGGAGGCGGCTCGACGACCGGAATCGCCGGCAGCAACGCCGCTTCGGCAGCCGCCTGCTCGGCGGCGGCCCGCTCAGCCGCAGCGCGCTCGGCAGCGGCCCGTTCAGCGGCAGCCCGCTCGGCCGCAACGCGCTCGGCGGCAGCCTTGGCCTCGGTTTTCTCCCGGGCGGCTTTCTCCTCGGCCGCTTCTACGGCGCGGAAGTGGCCCCGGACTTTGTCGGCGATCTCGTCTTCGATGGAGCTGGAGTGGCTCTTCTTCTCGGCAACGCCGATCTCCGCCAGGTACTCGAGAATGAGCTTGCTCTTGATCTCGAGTTCCCGGCCCAGCTCGTTGATGCGAATCTGTCCCATCGTCTCCTGCTCGGTCTATTCTACCTTTTGCGGATTCAAATCGGCGGTCTGTTCAGCTACCTCGGCTTCGGCAGTTTCCTGTTCTCCCTCGGGTTCCGCCGTCGGG
>DATEUS010000088.1:0-5594 GCA_035282985.1 Candidatus Acidiferrales bacterium | reverse complement strand
TAGTGGACTACTGCCTGCGCGTGCCGCGGCAAGTGCGCCTGGAAGGACTGCACACCGTCAACGGCGACATCACCGTGCACAACGTAGAAGGATTCGTTGAGGCCCAGACGCTGAACGGCAACGTGAAGCAGACCGGGGTGGCCGGCAGCATCCTGGCGCACACGGTCAACGGCAGTGTCGATGTGGCCCTGCGCGCTTTGCCGGAGGCGCCGGGCGGGCTGCAATTGGAGACCATCAACGGCGATCTGCGCCTGCTCCTGCCCGCCGCCGCCAACGCCGAGCTGGAACTGAGCACGGTGGCGGGTCGGATCGAGAGTGACCTGCTGGCGCCCACGCGGGCGCTGGCTGGCGACACCTCCTCCACCCGCGCGCGCCTGGGACGGGGCGGCGTGACCATCCGTCTGCGCACCATTCGCGGCAACATCGAGGTCGCCGAGAACGACGGCCTGCTCTAGGGGAGAGAGTTTCGACGGGAGCCAACTTTCACCCAAGGAAGGAAGAAGGAAATGAAAAGCAAGCATGGCGGTTGGTGGTTGGTGGCTCTGGTGGTACTGCTGATCGGAGCCGTGAGCCTGGCCGAGGCCGGCGGGGAGGAAGAAAAGAAGGCTGAAACCAAGACGTTCTATGCGTTCGGCTTCGACGGCCGCGCCCGGCTGGGCGTGCAGGTCAGCGACGTGAACGCCGAGAAGGCGCGCGACTTGAAGCTGGGCGAGGAATCCGGGGCCCTGATTGAAGAAGTGGAAGAAGACAGTCCGGCGGCCAAGGCCGGCTTGCAGGCCAACGACGTCATTCTCAGCTTTGCCGGCGAGCGCGTGCGCAGCGTGCAACAGTTGCGTCGATTGGTGCGGGAAACCCCGCCGGGCCGCTCGGTGGCCGTGGAGGTGAGCCGGGAGGGGCAGCGGCGGACGCTGCAGGTAACGCTGGAGGAGCACCCCGCGGAATTCGAGGTGAAGGTGCCCGACATCCACGTCCCCGCCATCGAGGTACCGCGTCTCGAGCTGCCAGAGATTGGCACCTGGGTCATGAGCCACGGCCCTCGGCTGGGCATTTCCGGCGACGAGTTGACCCCGCAGCTGGCGGAGTACTTTGGGGTCGAGCAGGGCAAGGGCGTGCTGGTGCGCGAGGTGATGGCGGGCAGCGCCGCCGACAAAGGCGGCTTGAAGGCGGGCGATGTAATCGTGGCGGTGGAGGATGAGCCCGTGGCCACCATCGGCGAACTGCGCCGTGCCCTGCGCCGCAAGGGTGAGAACCCCGAAGTCACCTTGACCTTCGTGCGCAACCGCCGGGCCCAAACCCTCAAGGTCACGCTGGAGGAGCCGCAGTCGCGCTCGCCCCGCCAGATCGCGGCCCTAGAGATCCAGGTCGATCCCGAAGCCCACAAGGAGTGGGCAGCGGAGATGAAGGCAGCGGCCGAGGAATGGAAACACGAACTGGAGGCGTGGCGGGAAGACTTTGAGCAGGAGCTACACCTGCAGAAGGAAGAGTGGCGCCACCACCCGGAACCTGAGGACCTGCAGGAAGAGTTGAGGCCGCTCCAGGAAGAGACCCGGGTGCTCTAGGGCGTTGCGCCCTCCGCCAGCACTTCCACGTTGGCCTGCGGGACCTGCAGGCGAACGAAGCGGCCGCTCTCGGTCAACCACAGCAGCACGCGGTTGTCCTCGCTGGTGATGGAGAGCCGGCGCACCGGCTGCGCTTTCCCCTCCACTGTTTGAGTTTCCACCGCTTCCAACTGCACCGTCACCACGCCGGGCTGTACCGTCTGGGGGATGAACACCGGGATGGCTTGCGGGCCGCCGCGAGCGAAATCGTAGAGCCGCGCCAGCAGCTGGAAGTGATGGAAGAAGTTGACGTCCAGCACCGCCACCCGCTCCCCGGCGAAGTCAAAGAGTTGCTGCTCCTGCTTGCCGTCCTCGCGAAGAAAGAAAATGGTGGCCCGGCTGCCTTCGAACTCCACCCGCAGCCAGTTCTTCCAGGGTTCTTCCAGTTTCCATTCGTAGTGGCGCGGGGAGCCGTCGGCGTTGAGCAGCAGGCTGGCGGTCTGCCGCACCTTCTCGTCGCCGGCCTCGAGGAGGACTTCGGCGCGGGCCTGGAGTTCGGTGGCGGTGGCGCTGATCTGGTAGTGCTCGCTTCCGATGGGGCGACCGTTGGCAAGAATGCGCAACCGCCCCTGCTCCGACTCCGCCGCCCCGGCGGGGACACAGGCCCCCAGGGCGGCAGTTAGCAGCCCGACGACAAGCGGGGCTCGAATCAGATCACGCCGCATTTCAGGATCCCTTCCACCACCTGGGCCGGGTCGGAGCGGTCAGCGTCCACGCAGAAGTCGGCCCGCTGGTAGTGCGGCAGCCGCTGCTCGTAGAGCTGGCGGAAGCTGGCCGGGTCGCGAAACAGCGGCCGGTGGGTCATGCCGCGGCAGCGCCGTATCAACTCCTCCACCGGACAGGCCAGCCAGAAAGTGACGCCGCCGTTGGCGCGCAGCCACTCGACGTTCTCCGGCTGGGCGAAGGTGCCTCCGCCCAGGGCCACCACCAGCGCTTCCTGCTCGGCGCGCCGCAAGAAGTCCTCCAGCACCTGGCGCTCCACCCGGCGGAAGTAGACTTCCCCCTGCTCGGCGAAGATCTGGTTGATGGTGCGGCCCAGACGCCGCTCGATCTCCTCGTCCAGGTCGGCGAAACCCCACCCCAGCCGCTCGGCCAGCAAGCGGCCGACCGAGGTCTTGCCGCTGCCCATGAAGCCGACCAGAAACACCAATCGTCGGATGGGAATCGGCCGCGTGTTCATCGTGCCGGGGGCGGACGCCAGCGTCGCTGTCTGCGCGCTACTGCTTGCGCAGGCGGATTGTACCACTGAAGGAGGTGACGCGCACCATCGCCTCGCCGCTCTGAACCGTGCCCAACAGGCTGCGGGCGGTGGCGGAGCGGGGCTCTCGGCCGTGGGCGTGGGGGGTGATGGGCAGCTCGTTGATGACCTCGCCCTTGACCGAGTTGGCGCGCAGCTCGAAAGAGGCCGAGGCTGGAACGAGCAGTTCCACGGTCCCCTGGTTGTTGATGAAGTCGTAGGAGCCGCCGGGGAAGAAGTCGCCGTGGTAGTAAATGTCACCCGAGGTGGACTTGGCCAGCAGAAGGCGGCTGCCCATATCGACGAAGCGCAGGCTACCGCTGATGGAGGAGGCCTCGACCCGACCCGTGGTGCGCTCCACCTGGATGCTGCCATTCAAGGTTTGCACCGAGGTATAGCCCGCGAGGTTGCGCAGCACCACCGCCGCGGCCACGGTCTCCACCGTCACGTCCTCGGTGAAGTTCTCCACCTCAAGGCTGCCGGTCTCCAGATGAATCCTCAGGTCAGCGTAGGGAGGCGCAAACACTTCGATGTCGACGCCGCGGTCGCTGGCAGGGGCGGAACTCTGCAACAGATGGGTGTGGACGTGGATTTGGTTGGCGTTCTGCTCGAGGTGAACCTCCACCGCCCGCGAGCGTCGCAGAGCGACGACGTGCACCTGGGGCCGGTCCCAGGAGCGCACGCTCACCCGGCCGCTCAGGTTGCGCACTTCCACCAGGGTGTCGCGTTCAGCGGGAAAGGTCTGCTCGATGCGCTCGGCGCGCGCCGCCAGCGGCAACACCACTACCGCCAGGAAGAAAAGGAAGCTCCCGTAGGTTCGCTTCATTCCAAGCTCAGCGGCCGTCCCGGTACCAGGAGGATTCCGCCATCGCCTGCAAGACCGTGGCCTTCTGCTGGTAGAGCCGGTGCAGCTCCTCGCGGGCCAGACTGTCGTCGGGATGCTCATCCAGTTGCGAGGCCGTCTGCTGGATGGCGTCGTCCACAACTTCCATCGGGCGGGCCACCAGTTGGCGGAACTCCGCCTCTTGCGGGCTCGACTCGTCCAGCACGCGTTCCTCCACTCGGTCGAGGTGCACCCGGTAACGAGAATCGTAGCTGGGCTCCTGCACCAGCTCGCTCTGGGCCACTTCAATAGGGTCGGCGGGCACTACGGCCGCCACCGGCAAATCCATGATGGGATAGCTGACCAGTCCCGTGGCCAGCAGCAACATCAAGGCCAAGGCGCCCGCGAAGGCAGGCCGGGCCGGCAGCCAACTCACGGCCATCCCGAACCAGCCCCAGCCTGCGGGGTCGGGCAACAGCCCTTCCGCGACGGCCGCTGCCTCAATCCGGTCCCACAGCCTCGGGCTGGGCTCGTGCAGCGGCAGCGAACGCGCCGCCCGCTCAATGGCTCCCAGCTCATCCAGCACCAGCCGGCAGTGCCGACAAGAAGCCAGATGAGCGTAGGCTTCCGGGTGAGCCTCGCCCTCGAGGAGGGCACCAGACAAAGTCTCAAACTCTCTACAGTGCATAGCGTTGGGGGACTTCGATTCTATCTGCCTTGCCTATCCAGGGCAAGCCCTGGCTCCCTTTCTTATGATGAGGGCAGGGCACCGTATGTTTGCCTGCCCCTATTTTTTTCTTCGCGCCTGCCGCAAAAACCCCCGCAAGCGCAACCGGGCCTTGTGCAGCTGGGACTTGGAGTTGCCGATGGAGCAGCCCAGCATGACCGCGATTTCATTGTGTTCGAACCCCTCCACGTCGTGGAGAACGAAAACCAGGCGGTAGCCGGGGGGGAGCTGCTCGATGGCGTCATCCAGGGCCACACGGTCGAGCGAGCCCACCAGCAGCGGGTCTTCGGCCCCGGGCTCCCGCTTCACCCCTTCGCCCGGCTCATCTGTTTCGATTGTCTCGTCCAGCGAGATTTGCGGCAGCACCTTGCGGCGCAGGTGCATCAGCACCACGTTGACCGACAGCCGGTGCAGCCAGGTGGAGAAGGCTGACTCGCCCCGGAAGGTGTGGATCTTGCGGAAGAGTTGCAGGAAGGCCTCCTGGGTCATGTCGTCGGCTTCGGCGGCGTTGCCCAGCATGCGCAGGCAGAGCGAGTAGACCCGCCCCTTGTGGCGGCGATAGAGGTCCTCGAAGGCCTCCGCGTCGCCCTGCTGGGCGCGGCGGATGGTCACGCTTTCCGGCAGCTCGCTGCCGTCGGTTTTCTTCGGGCTCATGCTCGGCTCAAAGAATGCGGTGCGCCGCGGGGTCCCGGGCGCCCTTCTTTGCCGCTATACGCGGCAATCCCTCTTCGAGTTTCGGAAGAGGGCCTAGCGAATCGCAACGGAAATTGCGTGCGCGACGCTGAGGGCAAGGGTCCCGCCGGGACGACCGAGGGCTCAGTCTAGTCGCAAGCCCGCAACCGGTCAAGCCAGCGCATGCGCCGCGTATTGATTTTGAAGCGCATGCCGAGTAGTCTGTACTTTCTTTGGGCTTCCACTCCAAAGTCGCCCCAAGGCCCCGCTAGATGGCTAAGTTTCAGCAAGTCCTTCGTGCAATAGGCAAAGCCTGTGAAAGTGGGCCTCTCACAGAGGCTGAGGTCGAGAAGATTTTTCAAGAAAAAGGGTTCTTTGCTGAGCTTGGGTACGATGGAGTCGGCAAAGACATTCTGGCCCAGAGGGGGAGATTCCGAAAGCGATTCGATGTGGCCTTGCTGGGCTTTGGGGGCCGCGCCCGAGCTGTGATGGAATTCAAAAAGGTCACCGCTACGCCGCTAGAAGCGTTTCGGCAAG
>DATEUS010000087.1:0-3218 GCA_035282985.1 Candidatus Acidiferrales bacterium | reverse complement strand
CTCGCCCGCCGCGCTTGCCTGCGCAGGCAGGCTTGAGCACACGGTACATCTCGCTGAAGAGTTTTTTCTTTTCCGTGTCTTTGACCAGGTTGAGCACGCAGTTGGAGACGATAACGTCTATCGAGTCGTCGGCAATCATCGGCGCGGCGGCGCGCAGGCGTTCGGTGAAGGCGTCGAAGTCGGCCAGGTCGGCGGCGCCGCGCACCGGCCGCGCGCGCAAGTAGGCTTCCACCTCGTCGAGTGGTAGCGTCAGGTCCTGGATGCGCCCGCGGTGGAAGACCACGTTGTCGTAGCCCAGCCGCCGCGCGATGGCGGCCTGGTGCTGGCGCGCCAGCGTCAACATCTCCGGGTTGAAGTCTACGCCGATGACTTTCCCCTTGGGCCCGACAATCTGGGCGGCGATGTAGCAGATCTTGCCGGCGCCCGAGCCGAGGTCAAGTACCGTGTCGCCCGGGCGCAGAAAGCGGGAGGGGTCACCGCAGCCGTAGTCGCGCTTGAGAATTTCTTTAGGGATGATTTCCAGGTAGCGCGGATCATAGCTGCTCGGGGGGCAGCAAAGAGTGCGCTCCTTGGCCCGGGCCGCCTGACTGTAGCGGCGCTGCACAGCCTTCTCAGCGTCCAGTGTTGCTGCTCGCGGCATGAACGAATTCCTCCCTCAAGACAGTCTCCGAAGCAGGTAGTGGAACCCAAACCCGCCGGCCCAGCCAAGTATGCTTGCAGACCATTCAGTGCGTCTCTTGCCTGCTGTCCGTCAAGGGTCTTGCAATTGGATGGGTCAGACAGCCACGGCGATGCAGGTAATAGTCCCGCCCGCAGGCATCGGCTGAGGGGCGAAGCCAACGCGCTTCCAGAGCGCAGTTGAAGTGAGATAATAGCTGTTTCCTGTGGAGGAAGCTAGGCGTGCCGGAACTGCCTGAAGTTGAAACTGTCGTGCGTGGCCTGCGTCCGCGCTTGGTGGGGCGACGCATTCTGCGGCTTCAGCTCCGGCAACCGCTGATTGTCCGCGGCAGCCTGGCGCGCTTCCGCCGCACGCTGCCGGGGGCGCACCTGCTGCGGCTGAGCCGCCGCGGCAAGTTCATTCTGATTGACCTGCGTCCGCGCGCCAGCAACTCCGGGCCTCACTGCTGGGTCATTCACCTGGGAATGACCGGTCAGCTTTACGCTTGCAGGCCGGCCTCCCCGCTCCTCAAGCATACCCACCTCGTGGCCTGGCTCTCAGGTGGCGAGCAGCTCCGCTATGTGGACCCGCGCCGCTTCGGCAAGACACTCGTTCTGCGGGAAGACGAAGTCGAAGACTACTTCGCCGCCCTCGGCGCTGAGCCCTTCCGTGTCTCCTTCCCGCGCTTCTGTCAGTTGTTTGCCGGGCGGCGCGCCCCCATCAAGAATCTGCTGTTGAATCAGGCCCTCTTGCGCGGGCTGGGAAACATCTACAGCAGCGAAGCCCTCTTTCTCGCCCGCCTTCACCCGGCTCGCCCGGCCGGGGCACTAGAGCAGCCGGAGTTCAAACGCTTGTACCGCGCCGTTCGTAAGGTCTTGCGCGAGGCTATCGCCGGCCAGGGCTCCACCGTCTCTGACTACCGCACCGCCGACGGCCTGCCGGGGGAGTACCAGAACTACCTGCGCGTCTATGAACGGGAAGGGGAGCCTTGTCCACGCTGCGGCACGGCCATACGCCGCGTTGTGCTGGCTGGGCGCAGCGCTCACTACTGCCCGCGCTGCCAGCCCGCCTAGGGCGCGGCGCGCGTGCGCGCCTCGACCGCCGGCTTAGCTTCTGGCTGGAATCCAAGCGCCGAGAAAACTGTCTCAGCCCACTGCGACTGCCGGATGCCGTCCAGCCAGAGCACGCGCTCGGCGAAGCGCTCGAAGGGCGATTCCGTCAGCAGCTCCTTGAGCAGGGCGTCGATGCGCTGCTGAAAGGCGCGGTCGGTGGCCCGCAGGCCATCGGCCAGGGTGGGCTGCCGGAAGTCTTCTGAGTAGATGGACTCCCGCACCAGCGGCACCCCCACCAGCAGGCCGTAGCTTTCCAGCCAGCACTCCAGCCAGCGCTCCAGCCCCGGCTGGCGCCCGCACTTGTTGACCAGATAGCAGTAGTTGTCCAGCGCCGAGCGATCGCAAATCACGTAGGGGGCGCGCTGGGCCGCCGCCAGCTCATCGGCGATCTGCGTGTGCAGGATCCAGAGCTGCGACTCCAGGGTGGTGGCCTCGTTGATGGGGAAAGGATTGCGACGGGCTACCTCGGTCACCAGCTCGACGTTGTGGCCGGCTTTCTTCAGCAAGCCGCAGACGTCATACGCCAGCGTGGTCTTGCCGACGCCGTGGGTGCCAATGAGCGCGAGCTTCATCGTGAGCCTGAAGTGAGGTGGCCTTCCTGCCCCCTGGTTTGGGCCGGGCCGATTCTAGCACGCGGGCCGGTGTGGTAAAAGGGCAGAGACAGCCAAGCTGGTGTACAATGCGGCGCTCGGCCGCATCGAATCTCTCAGGGGCGGCTGAGGCAGGAAGACGATGGCGCAGGTGTGGCGCGTAGCGCGAATCATTGCTGGGGCATTGCTGATCGGGATTGGTGTCATCGGGCTCTTCCTGCCGTTCTTGCAGGGCATCGCCCTCATCATCGCCGGGCTGCTCTTGCTGGCGCGCGAGTTCCACTGGGCGCGGCGCGTGGTGAACTGGCTACGGCGCCGGTGGCATGCGGCCCGGGCCTCCAGCCCCGGCCACTGACCGCTTCCCGTGGGAGAGCGTGCGACCGCCTGTGAGATAGAGTCAGAAGCAGTGGGATTCATCGGCTACGCTGCTCGAAAGGAAGTTGCCCCCGGCCAGGACCTAGTGCGCATCTTCCTCAACTGCGAGCAGAAGCCAGCGCCTGAGCAACCAGCCCCGCCATCGGCGGGGCCAGCTCTCCTCGACCCGCAAGACCTCAGGCCGCCCCACGGCATCCGCTTTCTCCATGCGGTCGATGTCATCTTTGACCGAGAGCGTGCGGAGCCCACGCTGCGCGCCCTGGAATCGCTGTCGGCGGCGCGCAAGTTCAACCGTTTCCTGGGCGCGCTGTCCGAGCGGGCTCGCGAGCGGCGTCACGACCCTGCCTCCGTCTTTGAGTCGGCCGAAAACCTGCTGGCTACTTTGGCCCGCATCAAGAACGCCCGCGATTTCTCCTAGCTCCACGCTCCTGCCTCTTTGCCAATGGCCCCGGACACGCCGTGTCCGGCCCCGGCCACGGCGTG
>DATEUS010000086.1:0-2548 GCA_035282985.1 Candidatus Acidiferrales bacterium | reverse complement strand
CGAGGGATGCCTCCTTTGCTTCCTCTGTCTCCCCGCCCTTCAACAACGCCTGAATTCGCTCCTCGATACGCGCCTCCACTTCGTCGGGGAATTTCATCCCCGTAGCCGAAATCAGCTTGATGCCGTTGTCGTGGTAGGGATTGTGCGAGGCACTGACCATCAGCCCGGCCGCGAAGCCTTTCGCCCGCACCAACTGCGCCACCCCCGGCGTCGGCAGCACTCCGGCCGACACCGCCTCGACCCCCGCCGCCCGCAAACCTCCGGCCAGGTAGCTCGTCACCATCGGCGACGACTCCCGCGTGTCCTGGCCTAACAGGACGCGAAGCGTCCTGTTACCCCGAGCGAAGTCGAGGGGCCGGACAGTTGCTACCGTCTCCCGCAGGAACTCCCCCACCGCTCGCCCCACGGCAAAGACAGTCTTGGCGTCCAGCGGCGGCTCCCCCGCCACCCCGCGTATCCCATCCGTCCCGAAAAGCTTCGCCATCGCTCACCGGATGTCGGGCCGCACGCCCGGCGGAAAGGCCAGCGCAAAGAACGGCGGCACCACCCCCAACTGCCGCAAATAGACAGCCAACTGCGCCTTGTGGTGCAGCTCGTGCTCCAGCAGGTACCAGAGCCAGCCCCGCAGCGGCCAGTCCACCGGCACGTTGGGCACCTTCAGAATCTCGTCCAGGCGCTCCGCCTCGAGCGCGTCCAACTGCGCCAGCAGGTAGGCGCGCCCCTCGCCCAGCTTCTTTTTCAAGCCCTCCTTGCTCAGCGGCCCCGACAATTCCTGGAACAGCTCGAACCGCCACACCCCGCCGAAGATGCCGCTGGCATAGAACTCCTCCACCCGCGCGATGTGCAGCACCTGTTCGGCGAAGCTCATCGATTGCTCGGCCGGGCGCCAGCCGAGCTTGTCGTCCGGCACCAGGTCCACCGTCTGCAGGGTCACGCCGCGGTAGCGCTCCAGGTGCTCGCGCAGAATGCTGACTTCATCCGTGGGTGTCGCCATCGTCTCTCCTCCTCCGCTTTACGGAGCGCTCGCCGCCTCGGCGGGCACCAGCTCCAGCCACACTTCAGCCGGCGTGACCCCCACCACTTCGATTCCCGGCGGCAGCTCCACGTTCTTCGCCGTCAACTGGAAGCGGTGCCGGCCGGCGCCGAAGCCTTGCAAATCCACGACCAGCCCGAGATCATTCGATCCCAGCTCGCGCAGCAGGCTCTCCGATCCCCGCAGGTGCAGCCGGGCCCGCGTGGTCAATCCCCCGGCCACCTGCAAGTCCGGGGCCAGGTTCCGCAGCTCCAGCGGCACGCTGATATCAACATCAATCGTCGGCGCCTGCGTCACCAGCGACCACAGCGCGTAGGCCAGCGCAAGGGACAGCAGCTTCAGCCACCAGTTGTTCAGCAGCGCTCGACCCAGCCCGCCCATCGCCCTAGGCTCCTCGCCCATAAAGCGCCAGCCGCGGCCCGGCTTCGCGCAGCAGCCGCCGCAGGCGCGCGCGCAACTGTTCCGGGGTCAGGTTCAGGTCCACCGCCCCCGCGCTCATCACCGAGATCGAGCCGGTCTCTTCGCTCACCACCACCGCGATGGCGTCCGACTCTTCCGTAACCCCGATGGCCGCCCGGTGCCGCGTCCCCAGATGGGTCGAAAGCAGCGGGTTGAGCGAAAGCGGCAGGAAGCAGGAGGCCGCCACCACCCGATTCTTGCGCACGATGACAGCGCCGTCGTGCAGCGGCGACTGCGGCAGGAAAATGCTCACCAGCAAGTCGTAGCTCAGCAGAGCGTCCAGGCCGATCCCGCTCTCGATGTAGGTGCGCAGGCTCACCTCCCGTTCCAGCACCATCAGCGCCCCGACTTTGTTCTGGGAGAAGTAGCTCGACGCCAGCACGATGTCGTCGTAAGGCTCCCCGCGCTCCCGCGCCGTCAGCCGCGCCAGCAGCGGCAACCGTCCCAGTCGCGCCAGCTCCCGCCGAATCTCTCCCTGGTAGATCACCAACAGCACCAGCACCAGGAAGTAGGCCGCCGGGTTGCTCACCAGCCAGCTCAGCGTTCGCAGTTGCGCCCACTGCGAAATCACATACAGGCTGAGCAGGATCACACCCGCGAAGAGTAACGGATAGGCGCGGGTGTCCTTGATCAGGAGAAGGAAGTAGTAGACCACCACCGCCACCACCACGATGTCGACCAGCGTCGCCCACTCCAGCCCCGCCGCCAGCGGGGCCAGCGCCAGCGACACCGGTGCCGCTCCGAGGACAAAGCTCTCCACTACCTTCCCTCCAACTTGCCTGCGTTTATACCGTGCGCGCCCGCTCCGCGCAAGCCGCGGCCCTCAGCGGCGCAGGAGGGCGTCGGTCATGCGCACCACCTGCACCATCTCGGCGACGTCGTGGACGCGCACGATGTGGGCGCCGTTCAGGATGGCCGCCGTCACCGTCGCCGCTGTCCCCCACAGCCGCCGCTCGGGCTCGGCGAGGTTGAGCACCTTGCCGATGAAGGTCTTGCGCGAAGTCCCGATCAGCACCGGCAGCTTGAATTTTTCCAGCCGCCCCAGCTCGCGGATGA
>DATEUS010000085.1:0-2526 GCA_035282985.1 Candidatus Acidiferrales bacterium | reverse complement strand
CTCGGGGCATCCCGCAGGTGCGGGATGGAGCGGGAGACGGGAATCGAACCCGCGACATCCAGCTTGGGAAGCTGGCGTTCTACCGCTGAACTACTCCCGCTCGTGCCTCTAGGCAGAGGCAGGATACCACCGACGCCTGAGCCCCGCAAGACAGGTCATCGGTAGTTGTGTCGACCTCTCCCCCGTTGCCCTCGTCTCGCGGCGGCGCAGGCGACGTCGATGCGGCAGGGCACCGCCAGCTTCACGAATGCTGGCGAGGTCTTCGAGCCTCTTTGTGCTGCAAGTAGAAACACCGGCGCCCTGCCAGCTTCTGCAGCAAACATTGCTCCCGGAAGTAGATTCCGCATTGCAGGCAAATCTCTTCCGGAGCGACGTTGCCGCTGATCAGGCCGGCGGAGAGGTGGTCGAGCAGCTTTGCCGTCCGCCGCAATTCCCGCGGCGAGAACTGCCGGAAAATCTTGGCCAGCTGCCGGTTCCTGAGGGCGTCATAGTCTGCCAGCAGGCGGCGGCTCGATTTGGTGAGGGAGAGCTGGATGGCACGCCGGTCAGGCTCGCCTTCGCTGCGCAGGAGCAGTCCGCGGCGCACCAGCTTGTCCACCGCCTTGCTGGCGGCGGCGTTGCTCACCCCCAGAAAGGCGGCCACATCGCCGATGTTGTGGGCGTCAGTCTGAGCCACCAGCTTCAACAGCCGGAACTGGGAGAGGGTGAGCTGGGCGCCGGCCACGTCGCGCAGCAGCTTCTTTTCCACGACATCACTGACGGCAGTCGCAAGAACGTGGACGCTGCCCAGAAAGTCATTGAGCAAGTCCGTTGTGCGGGCCCGAGCCATCTGGCACACCTTCACTCCGGCGGGCTGCCGTTCGCCGGGCACTTTGAAGCCCATAGGGAGAGCGAACTCCAGTCAGGAAAGTGCTTGCGCGCCAGAGGGTTTCCGGCCAGCGGGCCTGCCAGGGGAGAACCGGGGGCAGGATAATGAGCAATCTGCCCCAAGCCGTGGGTTATTTAACTCAGTAGAATATAGCTTTGGTTAAACATCGCTGCACCGGCGCGAGTCGCCGCCCGGGCTGCAACCGCCTCGGACACGTTGACTTGCCTGCAGTCCCCCCCTAAGATGGGCGCAGCAGGTAGAGGCCGGTTGCCTACGAACAACTGCCACCTCGGCCCCTGCACTTCGGGGGTGGAGGACAGAACTAATGACTTCAGAGTTCCGGGAAGTGATTCAGCAACTGCAGTCCCAGAAGCGGCAGCTCATGGAGACGCGGAGCCACGTGTTGAACTTCGAGTCGGAGGGGCCGACCAAGACGCGCAAGCTGGCCCAGATTGAGGGCGAACTGGCCGGTATCGAGGCGGCCATTCGCATCGTGGAGAAAGTGAGCACGTCGGTCTAGAAGCCCTCCGGGCTTCCCGCCAGGATCCCCTACTGACCCGCCGAACGGCCTCCCGGCCGCCCCCCAACCGCCTTTTCCGCGGCTTGTTTCCCTGCCAGCTCTTCCATGGCCCCGGGTCTAAACGGGGCCGTTCCGTCGGGGGAGAAAAAACCTTGACAACCATCCGAATGTGACCTATGGTCATTTATGGTTAATAGTCAAATATGAACCGGAAACCCTCAGCCACCCCCACTGTCCCCGCCCCGGCGCCATCGCTGGGCCGCCGCACCCGGCACAAGGCGGAACTCCGCTCTCGTCTCCTGCGCGCGGCCCTCGACCTCTTTGCCCGCCAGGGTTTTGCCGCCACTACGGTCGAGCAAATCACCGAAGCCGCCGACGTCGGCAAAGGCACCTTCTTCAACTACTTCCCTTCCAAGGAGCAGGTGCTGACCGGATTCGGCCAATTGCAGGTAGGCCGGATTGAGGCGGCTCTGGCCCTGGCTCGGGCGGGCCAGGAACCGATGCGAGAGGTGTTGCGGCGGCTGACCTATGCACTAGCAGAGGAGCCCGGGCGCAGCCAAGCGCTAGTGCGCAGCTTGCTGGTGGCCAACCTTTCCAGTGAGCCGGTCCGTCAAGTCTTCCGCGGCAATCTGGCGCGGGGGCGGCGGCGGCTGGCGCAACTGTTCACCCACGGCCAGCGGCGGGGAGAAATCCGGCGCGATCGCAAGCCGGCCGAACTGGCGCGGCTCTTCCAGCAGATGTTCCTGGGGACGGTGCTGCTCTGGGCGATCCATCCGCCGGCGCCGCTGACGGCCTGGCTGGCACCGACCTTTGAACTGTTCTGGGCTGGCGTCACTCCCCGGAGAGGAGGCAAGTGACAATGCGCAAAGCAGCTCTCATCTCGGCCATCCTGGTAGTGGGGTTGTGCGTCGCCTCCGCCACTCCGGCCAGCGGCCAGGCACTCTATCGCCTCACCCTCAAGGAGGCCATCGAAAAGGGTTTGCAGAACAACCTGCGCGTGCTTGTAGCGGGTACGCAAGTGGAAGAAGCCGAGGGGACGCGGCAGCGGCGCCTCGCCCGACTCCTGCCCCGCGTCCGCGGCGAGAGCCTAGCCAACATGCAAACCCGAAACCTGAGGGCCTTCGGCATCGACGTCCCC
>DATEUS010000084.1:0-5360 GCA_035282985.1 Candidatus Acidiferrales bacterium | reverse complement strand
CTCAAGGGCAAGACTCCTGCCGAGCGAGTTCAAGAACTCGCCCGGCCATCCCAACCTGTCAGGAATCCCTCTTGACTAATACAAAAACATAATTTCGTACATTGGCTCTGAAGAAGGCGCCGCTAAGCACATACCTGTAATGCTGCAGCGGATTTGGCCTTCATGGTTCATGAGAGTTGTTTGGGTCATCCTTGTGTTGGGGCTTTGGGTGCTCGTGAATGGTCTCTTGAGTTTGATCAAGTTTCTGTGGGTCACGTATTACTTGAACAGTTAGCCGGGTCTTCTCGCGGAACAAGAAGCACGCAGAGACCCTACCCGAGAATCCCGCAAGTAAGGTGAGCTTCGTTAGAGAGCAGCGGGCAGGGTGCAACGAAGTGCAGCAAGGGGTGCTCCGGGGTCTCCAGGGGCACGGGAAGGGGTAGCACTCCGGAGGCAAGTCGTGACGCGTGGGTCTTTCAGGCGGGGCGGGCAGTGCTGATCTGCACCAATGGAGACTTGGCAGGCGCTGGCGTGAAGCTGAGCACATCCATGGGGCAGACGGTAACGCAAATGCCGCAGCCGATGCAGCAAGAGTTGGCGTTGGTGATGGGTTCCTGCTTCAGCGCGAAGCTCATGACGTCGATCCCCACCAGGCAGTTGCGCGTGCACTCGGTGCAGGCGATGCACTTCTCGTTGGAGTGGATACGGTAGCGGCTGAGGCCCAGCTTCTCGTAGGCGTGGCTGAAAAGCTCCATTATCTTGGCCAGCGGGCACCAGTAGCGGCACCAGATCTTGCCCCCTAAGAAGGGATAGAGCGTCAGCGGCAGGATGCCCACCAGCCAGATGTCGGCCACGATCCGATAGAGGTAGACGCCCCAGTCGGCCGGGCTGCGGAAGGCTTCCACCACATCGCGCCCCAGCATCAGCACTGTCACCACCACGGCGGCAACCAGCACCACCAGGTTCATCTTTTCCCAGCGCAGGCTGGCCTTGCCTTTCGGCGCCAGGTGCCGCCAGCGGTCGCCCAGCGTTTCCGCCAGGCCTCCGCAGCCGCACACCCAAGAGCAGTAGCGCTTGCCGTGCCAGATCGCCGCCACCGGAATGATGCCGAAGGCCAGCACCACGCCCCAGACGACCCAGATCTGGTGGGGGTGGTAAAAGAAGGTGTAGAAGAAAAGCGGCCAGGCGTAGACGATGCCGTAGGCGCGCCAGGCCTGGTCGGCGAATTGGGGATCAGTTGCCAGCCGCTCTCCCACCCACTGGTACTTGATCGCCCACTGGAAGAGGAACTCCGGCAACAGGAAGAAAAAGATCCATTGGAACCCGAGGAGGCTGGAGAAGCGCCAGATCTGAAACTTGTCGCGGCGGTCGAGGCCCCAGCGTTTCAGCGCCTGCAGTCCAAAGAAGGTCATCACCACCGTGTAGAGCACGGCGTACCAGAACTGAGGCGGACGGTCGGCGAAGCGCAGCAGCTCGTAGCTCCAGCCGGTGAAGGGCCAGAACTCTTGCCCGTGGCCGACTTTGATTCCGTAAAGCGAGTAGAAGCCGAGGAAGGCCACCCCGACCCAGCTCCAACGCTCGCCGCGCACCGCCGTCACCAGTAAAGCAGCAAAGGCGGCCGCGGCCACCACACCTCCGATCCACGTGGGGACTTGCTGCACCAGTGCCACCGAGGTCTGTCCCCCTAACACCCACAGGCCGAGGAGGGTCGCCAGCACCAGCCCTACCGTGCGCCCCAGACTGCCCGACCATTCGTTCTCGAGCTTCAGTCCCAATGACTTCAGGAAGGCGCTGGGGATTTCGGCCCCAATGAGGACGAAGGCATGGTCGAAGGGAACTTTCTCGGTGACGGCGTGGCCGCCTTTCTCGATTTTCAGGATGGCTTCCTTGTCGCCGAACTCAACCACCTCGGAATTCAGAAGCGGTTTCACACGGCCGCTCGCGATGGCCTGTTGGAGCCGGCGGCGGTTGTCCTGGAAGAGGCGGTAGAACTCGTCGCCACGGTAACTCAAGGTCACCTGATTGCGTTCGCTCAAGGTGATGGCCGCTTCAGCCGCACTGTTGCCACCACCCATCACCAGAATTTGTTCGTCGTGGTACTGCTTGGGGCTGTAGAGGCGGTGGTAGACCCGCTCCTGCTCTTCGCCCGGCACCGTCAGCTTGCGGGGGATACCGCGCAGCCCGGTGGCCAAGATGACACGCCGAGCCTTGAGGGACTCGCCCTTCTCGGTCTCGAGGTGGAAGCTGCCGTCCGGCTGCCGGGACAGACGCTGCAAGCCGTCCTCGGTGCGGACATCGAGCTTGTTCTCCCGGATGATCTCGTGCCAGCGATTGAGCAGGTCTTCCTTGGTGGCGCCGTCCAGCCAGAGCTTGCCCTTGGGCGGGCGGTCTTCCGGCTCGGCGTAAATCCATTTGCCCTCGGGGAAGTCCTCGATGGTGTTGGCGACCTTGTTCTTTTCCAGCCCCAGGCAGCGCAGGCCTTTCTCCTTCGCCGCCAAGGCGGCGTTCAGCCCGGCGGCGCCGGCGCCCACGACGATGACGTCGTACAGATCGGGATTGTTCGCGCGCGCATCGGGTTGTTGGGCGATGTGTTCGATGACCTCGTAGCCCTGCGCCATCGCATACTTGATCACCGGCGCTCCGGTCAGGTCGCCGACAACGTAGAGCCCGGGCACGCTGGACTCGTGGTGGGCGTCCACGAGCGGGCGGCGGGTCGGCATGTTGCCGGTCTCGAAGATGCCTTCCAGCCAGCGTTGGATTTTCGCCAGCATCTCTGCGCGCCCCTCTAGTGCGGCCGCTGCTTGCGCCAGCGATCGGCTTCGGATTCCAGCTTCGGCTCCATGCTGGCGCCGCAGGCCGGGCAGCGGAGGGCGGTGGGGTGGCTGTAGGCGCCGCAGCAGGGACACGGCACGTGTTCATAAGTCTCTGGCACCTTGTGGAGGCCGGGGGGAATCCCGGCCGGGAACTGGCGAGCATCGCCCGGCGGGCGGGTCAGCAGGACCAGATAGGCCACCGCATTCAGAAGCAGCCCGGCGAAAAACCACGGTATGGGCGACAGCGCCTTGTGCACGGCTTGCTGCGCGCAGGCCCCGGCAAAGATCAATCCGACCAGCACATAGAGGCCGAGGAAGAACCAGCCCAGGGAGAGGGGCTGGCCCGCGGGCGCCTCCTCGCTGAACAGGCCGCCGTGGGGGCGATGGGGAAGCTCGGTCGGCTGTTGCGCCAACATTGCTAGCGATGAGGTCAGGAGAAACAAAGAGAGGCTGAGGATGGCCAGCGATTTTTGGGTTGACATCTGCCTCGCTCCCTCCGGGCCGTCCCATCGACAGGGTAAAGATGAGTCGAATACTACACTTGGATGACGCAAGCGGCCAGACGGATTCGCCGCCGGCAGATTTGGCGTTGTCGCCGACCCCGCTTTTCGCATACTCTTGCCGTTGCCGGAGCAGGGTCTCTCCTGGATGGAGTTTGAAGGAACCCGGCGCAGATGACCAAACCCTACGGCGACACTTCTGGACGCAAAGAACCGGGCGCCTCCGCCCGGGGAGGAATCTTCGCACGCCTGGCCGCGTGGTGGCGCCGCGGGAGTCAACCGACAGGGATTCAGCCCGAAAGGCGGCCGACCACTGCGGCGCCGGCGGAAGTTGCGCGCCCCGCGATGAACAGCAAGGAGGTGGCACCAGTGCCCCCACCAAAGCCCCCCGCCCCCGAACCAGCCCCAGCGGAGAAAGCTGACCGCGAGGGCCAACAGGCCCCGCCAGTTCCTCCCGCGGAGGTCGTCTCGGAAACTCCTGCTGTTGTCCGCCCGGCACCCGGGCCTGACTTGAGGGCGGAGATCGAGCGCCTGACTGAAAAGCTCAGCCAACGGGAGAGGCACCTGGAAAGCCTGCGCGAGCAACGCAACGAGCTGCACCAGCAGTTGCGCCAGGAACGGCAAGCGGCACAAGAGAGAATTGAATCGCTGGAGGCCGAGCTGGCCGGGGACCGTACCCCCGACGAGACCCGGGACAGCCGCATTCACTCGCTGGAAGCCGAGTTGGCGCAAGTCCGCAGGGAGCTTGAGTCTGCCCGCCAAGAGCTGCGCAACGAAAAGGAATCGGCCGCGCAGCGAATTGAAGCAGTGGAGGCTGAGCTGGCACGAAGTCGAGGCGACGCCGAAAAGTTGCAGCAGCAGTTGCACGAAGAGAAGGAGGTGGCCGCGGCCCGGATCCACGCCCTCGAGTCAGAGCTGGCTCAGAGGCGGGCCGAGACGGAGACAGCGCAGCGGCAGGCTAAGGACCGTATCCGAGAGCTGGAAGACGAGCTGGAGCGGGGCCACGCCGCCGCCGAGGCCACCCAGGCGGCGCTCCGAGAGCATCAAACGCGCATGCAGGCGCTGGAGATCGACCTTGGGGAACAGAAGCAACCGATGGAGGAACTGCGGGGCCGGCTGGAAGAGTTGAGCCGCCAACTCGCTGCGAAAGAGGAGGAGCTGGGCCACGAGCGTCAGGCCGCCAAGCGAGCCCTGGCCAAGCTGCGCGATGTGGAGACAGCATGGACACAGGCTGAGGAGCAGGCGGCAGAGCTGCAGATTGAGTTGAAGGAGCAGAAAAGCCTGGTCGAGACACTCCAGGCGGCGGCACGCCAGGCTGCCCCGACAGCCAAGACCCGGCCGGCGTCCGCTGCTGGGACGCGGACTGAGGGAGCTCCGACAGCGACCTTGGCCGAACTCTACAAGCAGTCGGTAACGCCGTTGACCGTGCTGGTGGCGTCGGCCGACATGCTGGTGATGAGCCCGGCCATGCACCCTTCACTGCGGGAAACCGCCACCGAAGTAAAGGCACAAGCCGAGACGCTGATGGGTTTGATCAAGAAGTACGCCCGCCCGCCGGAGTCCAAATAGACCACTAAAGCAGGCCGGGCCAACTCGCCGGGGCCTGGTTGTTGCTGTTCTGACAGGAGGAGGGAAACTACTTTCCTTGCAGGTATTGGTGTTGGCCCTGGCGCCAATCCTGCCGCGGCGGGGAGAAGAAGTCCAACACCACCGCGTCTTCCAGCACCCAGACTTCATGCTCGGCCCAGGGCGGAATCACCAGCACGTCACCGGCGCGCAAGGTGAATTCCTGCCCGGCCAGGTTCATCTTCATCGCCCCTTCCAGCATGCAGGTACACTGTTCGTTCTCGTGTTTGTGCTTGGAGATGTGGGTCCCCTGGCCGAGGCGGAAGCGGGCCAGGGTGCTCCTCTCTCCCCACACCACCTGCCGCTCCAGGGTGTCGCTGAGCTTTTCTCGCGGAATATTATTCCATCGCTGCGGTTGCATGGTCTCACCTCGCGTTGAGTGCTCGCCGATACTAGGTGGTTGCGCCCGAGGGCGTCAACCACGCACAGGGAATTGAGAAGC
>DATEUS010000083.1:0-2929 GCA_035282985.1 Candidatus Acidiferrales bacterium | reverse complement strand
AACGACCTCGGCCGGGTGTGCGAGTACGGCACGGTGAAAGTGGAGGGGCTCGGCGTCGTCGAGCGCTACTCGCACGTCATGCACCTCGTCAGCAGTCTGCGCGGGCGGCTGCGCCGCGGCGCCGACTGCTTCGACGCCCTGGCCGCCTGCTTTCCCGCGGGCACAGTAAGCGGCGCCCCCAAGGTGCGCGCCATGGAGATCATCGACGAGCTCGAGCCCACCCGCCGCGGGCTCTACGCCGGCTGCATCTGCTATCTCGATTTCTCCGGCAACCTCGACTCCTGCATCGCCATCCGCACGCTCATCGTCAAGGACGGCGTGGCCTACGTGCAGGCGGGTGGCGGCGTGGTGGCCGACTCGCGCCCCGAGCGCGAGTACCAGGAGACTCTCAACAAAGCGAAGGCTTTGCTCGCGGCGATAGAATTGGCGGAAAAAGGACTGCCATGAGGCAGAGATTGAGACCCTTCGCTCCGCTCAGGGTGACAGGCTCCTTGTTTGTCATTCTGAGCGAAGCCAAGAATCTCAAACTGGAAAGGAACCGCGGGTGACTTTCTTACTCGACAACTACGACTCGTTCACCTACAACCTGGCGCAGTACCTGGGCGAGCTGGGCGAGAAGGTAGTGGTGCGGCGGAACGACCAGGTGAGCCTGGCGGAAATCGAGCGGATGAAGCCCAAGCGCATCGTGATCTCGCCCGGGCCGGGGACGCCGGATACGGCCGGCCTGACGCTCGCCGTCATCGAGCGCTTTGCGGGCAAAGTTCCGCTCCTCGGCGTCTGCCTCGGCCACCAGGCCATCGGGCAGGCCTTCGGCGGGAAAGTAGTCGGCGCGCCCACGCTCATGCACGGCAAGGCCAGCGAAATCCTCCACGACGGTCGGACGATTTTCCGCGGCCTGCCGCCGCGCTTCGCGGCGGGGCGCTATCACTCGCTGGTGGTCTCGCCGAAAGGTTTTCCCCGGAAGGAGCTCGAGGTTTCCGCCCGCACGCGCGACGGCGTCATCATGGGCCTGCGCCACCGCCGCTACCGCGTCGAGGGCGTGCAGTTCCACCCCGAGTCCATCCTGACCGGCGAAGGCAAGCACCTCTTGAAGAACTTCCTGTCCCTGCGCCAGCTCGGTGGTTCCTTGACCTAAGCATTATCACCCCGCTAGAATCCGGGCCAATTCGTCTTTCCCGGAGTGTACATGGGCCTGTCACCTGTGGAACCAACGCCTACGAGCGCCTTCCTCACTCCGACGCTGGGCCATGCAGTGCGCTTCATGTGGGCATGGGTGTGGCGCTGGGTGCTGTTTGGCCTCGGTGCGGTTATTGTGGTGAATGTTCCGCTTATGGGATTGAGTTTGATGGCGGGAGGGAGTTCGACCGCGACTGACGTGGTCTCACTGCTTGGTTCTTTCCTTGTGGTGTTCGGTGCCCAGGTCTACACGTTGTGGAACATTCTGGATAAGGACTTCTCCGGATTCGGCGTGCGTTTGATGGAGGTGGCAAGCGAAGCGCGGTCCGGGAGCGAGCCTGTTTTTGTCGCTCCTACCTTGGGTCACGCCGCGCGCGTGTGGTGGGCCTTCACTTGGCGGCAAGCTTTGTGGTCGATTCCATTCAGCCTCCCTATCGTGATTGTGCTTCTTTTCATCGCACGTCTGGTCGGTTTGCCGGAACAATGGCTTGGGTCTCTTACCCCCGGGATGGGTTTCCTGGCCGGTCTGGTGGTTGGCGTCTTCGTCCTCAAGCGGGTATTCAGGAAAGAGTTCCGGCACTTCAGGATTTGTCTAATTTCACACTAGACTGCTGCGAATACACAAATCCGCTAGGCTAGGCGCGGGCGGTCTGCTCCCACTCGCGGCCGGACTCTTCCGGCAGCAGCACCCAGAGCGTGTAGACACCGATGGCCGTGCCGAAGGGGACGTTGAACAAAGCGAGGAAGGCGAGGATGAGCGCCAGCAGCCGCGCCCAGGGCGCCCGCTGCAACAGGCCCCACCCGGCCATCAGCCCGACGACGGCCGCAATCATCAGCCCCCAGCCGACCACCGAGACCAGGGCCGGCACGAAGCGCGCCTCAATCGGCAGGTGGACGTTCGGGAGGATGAAGTTTGCGGCGAACAGTGCCGCGCCCGCGCCCAGCAGCTTCAACCCACCGTAGGCGATCCAGAGAACTCCCAGCATTTGCAGGTGACTCTGCACACGGCTGCGCGGAGCGGCCGCCGCGGCCGCGGACGCCGGCGCCGGGCCGAGCGGCTTCCCGCAGGAAGGACAAAACTTCTGTTCCGGCGCGACCTGGGTCCCGCAGTGGCTGCAGTACATCGGCGACCTCCACAGGTGTCTTGCTTGATTATACGAGCGCGCGCGGGAATTGTTCCGTTAGAGTGCGAGCGCGGCGCGGATGGCCGGCGTGAGTCGCACGAGGAAGTTGTGCACCGGCTCGAGCGCGAGCCCGGCCGCGAACCACACGGGCGCGTACTCCCAGGCAATCAAGCCGTGGAGATGCCCGCGCAGTTCGGAGTAGTCCCAGGGACACTTGCCCGTCAGCCGCCGCAGCAGCCACCCGCTCGCGTACTCGATGAGCCAGAAGCCGAGCCCGTAGATGGCGCCGCGCATGAACCAGTGCCACGGCCGCAGGAAGTCGTGCAGCGGCTCATAGAGCGGAGCCAGCAGGCCGTAGATCGGAAACATCCAGAGTGAGGTGTGGCCGCGCAGGCGCCAGTCGCTCTGCTTGCCCAGCGCGCGCTCGGTCACGGCCGACCAGACCACCTCCGCGCACCAGCCGAGCAGGCCGTAGATCACGAAGCGAATGCCCACCGTGGTTCCTCGCGCCCTTATGGTAAGCTATTGGCAGTCCATCTGGGAGGTCCGGCGATGGCGCTCGTCCCGATCAAGACTTCGACGATGACCGGCTACTGCGACTGTATCTGCGGCTGCTACGAGCTCGCCTC
>DATEUS010000082.1:0-4399 GCA_035282985.1 Candidatus Acidiferrales bacterium | reverse complement strand
TTTGCGGGACGATACCCACATCGTCATCGACTAGCTGCTTCCCCGCGCTTTGTCATCCCGACCGGAGTGGGGGGATCTGCTTTCCCCCGCCTCGCCACCGTTTGACATCATGATGTCATGATGCTATACTGTCTTTGCGATGGCGGAGAGCAACCGCACCACCGTCTACCTCGAACCGGGCCTGCACCGCGCCCTCAAGGTCAAGTCCGCCACCACCGACCGCTCCCTTTCCGAACTGGTCAACGAGGCCGTGCGCGAGGCCCTGCGCGAAGACGCCGCCGACCTCCGCGCCTTTCGTCGTCGCCGTCGCGAACCCAGCCGCCCGCTCGAAGATGTCATCGTCGACCTCAAGCGCGACGGCCTCCTCTAGCTTCCCGGCGGATGGCCCCACACTACACCGTCCGCCTGAAACGCAGCGCCGAACGGGAACTCCGCCGACTCCCCCGCGACAACATTCCCCGCATCCTCTCGCGCATGCAGCAACTCGCTTCCCAGCCCCGTCCCCCCGGATGCAAGAAACTGACCGACGAGGAGGAGTACAGAGTTCGCCAGGGCGACTTCCGCATCCTGTACACCGTGGATGACCAGCAGCGCCTCGTCGAAGTCGTCAAGATTGCTCACCGCCGCGAAGTCTACCGCTAGCCTCACTACTTTGTGGCGCCCTCCGCGAACGCATCGCCACGATTGCACCTTTTCTTCTCTGGGAATCAAACAGGGAATCCGCGCGGCGGACGCCGGCAAGCCAGCGCCGGTAGCCGCGCCTCAGCGGTCGGTGAACAGCCAGCTCAGCAGCCACACCACCAGCGCCCCGCCGACGCCAAACCCCACTATGTACTTGAACGCCGGGTGCAGAAGCAGCCACTTCACCACGTCGAACAGAAAGTCGACAAAGTCCATGCCGTCCGCCGGGCGCTATTCTACTACTCTTTTCCCTCTTCCGTTAACTCGGTATGGGCACGGGCAAAAAAAGTGGGCCGGGCTTGGGGCACCGGCCCTGGCAACTCTGTCGGGTTCGGGATCTGAGGTTGCGCTACAACAAACTCTACAACTCCGGCCCGCCGAGGGCAATAGACCGTTCTTCCTATTCTGCTTGGTCCGACCGTCCTATTTCCCCGTGCCCCTTGGGCCTGCTACACCAATAACTTGCACGACCCTCCGGGCCCCAGCGCGCGCCCCGGCTCCTGCCCTCACTTTGCGCTTTATTTTGTTTGACATTTCCGCGCTCCTCCGCCTAAAATTACGCTTTGTCTTTGGTTCGGCGCCGACCGGGAACTGCCGGGTCGGGCAAGCAAGGCTGCAATTGCTTTGGGGAACTCCGGCCGAACCGACCCTTGGGTTCAAACGTTACGGAGGACAGATGCCAATGCGTACCCGATCCATAGCCATCGTCGCTGCGGTGCTAGCCGTCGCCCTGATTGCAGGCGTCGCCGCTACCCCCGCCTTTGCTCAGCAGAAGCCAGGCAAGCTCAAGATTAACCTCAAGATTCTCCAGGCCTACATCTTCATTGACGGGCGCGCCATGGGCGACCTGGTCTGGAGCGGCCACGACTGGAAGTTGCCCGCGGGCGACCACCAGCTCTCCATTTACAACTACGGTTACAAGCCCTACCACCGCACCGTCACCATCGAGTCGGGCAAGAAGCTCACCATTGACGTCACCCTCGAGCCCATCGGCGGCGACGTCTCCGGGCCCTTCGGCCGCATCCAGATCGAAGGCGCCCCCAACAACTCCGCCGTCCTGCTCAACGGCAAGACCCCCGACTACCACGTCGGCCACTCCGACGAGTTCAACCACAACTGGGTCTGGAAGCAGGAGCTGTTCGTCCGCCCCGGAAACCATCTGGTCACCATCGTCAAGGACCGCAACGAGATCTGGTCGGGCGAGGTCAGCGTGGCCGAGAACCAGCGTACCATCATCAACGTCAAGTCGGGCCAGCAGGCCGAGGATGATTGCGAGCGCTGCCGCACCCTCACTTCCGTGCCTCGCTTCAAGGCCGGCCTGGCCAGCGCCACCGTCGCCGTTGCCCCGACTACGATTTCCAGCTTCGCTGCCAGCCCGCAGCAGATCAATTGCCTCGACTCCTCGCGCCTCTCCTGGCAGACCAGCGAAGCGGTTGAGGTTAGCCTCGAGGGCGACAAGGTTGACGCCAGCGGCGAAAAGTTGGTCGAGCCCCACGCCACCACCACCTATAACCTGAACGCAGCCGGCCCCGGCGGGCGCGTGCAGCAGAGCGTCACCGTCAACGTCAACACCGAAGTGGTGGCCTCGCTCAGCGCCGCTCCCAGTGAGATTCGCTACCGCCGCATCGGCGACCGCGTCATCGAGCACGGCACCTCTACTCTGAACTGGTCCGCCCGCAACGCCAACGCCGCTTCCCTCGACCAGGGCATCGGCGCGGTCAATGCCACCAGCGGCAGCCGCAGCGTCCAGCCCGCGCCCAAGCAGACCGCCACCGGCCCGGTCAGCGAATCGGTCACCTACAACCTCACCGCCACCAACCCCTGCGGTGGTCGCGGTACCGCCTCGGCTTCGCTGCGCATCACCGGCTCCATCGAACCCGTCCCCGAGGTCGTGCTGGCCAGCGTCTTCTTCCCCACCGACTACCCCGACCGGAACAACCCCAGTCTGGGCCTGGTCGCTAGCCAGAAGCGCGCTCTCGGCCTGCTGGTGGATGGCTTCAAGAAGTATCTCGAGTACGACGCCAACGCCAAGCTGCACCTCGAAGCCTACGCTGACGAGCGTCGCTCGACGGAGTACAACCGCGAGCTCTCCGGGCGCCGCGCCGCCATCGTCAAGCAATACCTGGTGGATGCCGGCCTGGCCGCCGACCAGATCACCTCCCAGGCCTTCGGCGAGGAGCAGCCGCTCGAACAATCCGCCGTCGAGGCCCTCGAAAGCCAGAATCCCAACGCTGCCCCGGCCAATCGCGCCCGCAACAAGCGCGGCGACTGGCTGGCCCACAACCGCCGCGTCGACATCGTGCTGCGGCCCACCGGCACCCGTTCGCTGCGCTACTACCCGCACAACGCTGCCGACTCCGACATCCTCTGGCAGGTGCCGAAGCCCTCGAAGGGCAAGGTCGAGCAGGCCCAGTAACCTCCGTTCAGTCTGAACCGCTCAGCCCGGTGGCTCCGGCCACCGGGCTTTCTCTTTCTGCCCGCCCGCCGCGCCGCGTTGACTTGCCTGCGGGTGCGGGGTAGGATGGCCTACCAACGGGTGGGTTCTTCCAGAGGGCTGGCGGGCTGATGAAGATCCAATTTGTGAATCCCCACAATGACTCGAACATGTACGCCGCTCCCCAGTTCTTTCGTTACGCCTCGAAGATCTCGGACAATCTGAATTTCTGTGCCAAAGGAGCGTTGTTTCCCCCGTTGAACCTGGTGACTCTGGCCGCGGTCACGCCGCCCGAGCATGAAGTGGCCCTGGACGATGGCTGCCTGGGTCCGGTGGCAGCCACCAGCTCGGCCGACCTTGTGGCCATCACTGCCATGACCGCACAGGCGCCTGCGGCCTACGCTCTTGCCGACCAGTACCGTGCCAGGGGCATACCGGTTGTGCTGGGTGGAATTCACCCTTCGATGTGCCCGGATGAGGCTGCCGAACACGCCGACAGCGTGGTGTTGGGCGAGGCCGACCGCCTGTGGCCCGATGTGGTTCAGGACTTCGCCAACGGCAGGATGAGGTCTCGCTATCACGATCCGGAACCCATCGATCTGGCCAACATCCCGCTTCCCCGCAGAGACTTGCTCAACCCGAAGGGCTACGTGATTCTTAACTCCGTACAAACCACCCGCGGGTGCCCCTTCAACTGCAACTTCTGCTCGGTCACTACCATGTCGGGCGTCAAATACCGTTTCCGCCCCGTGGAGAAGGTGGTGGAAGAAGTTCGCGCTCTGGGCAGCCGGTTTATTTACTTTGTCGATGACAATATTATCGGGGTTCCGCGGAGGGCCAAGGAGCTATTCAAAGCATTTCTGCCGCTGAAGCTGGCCTGGGCATCCCAGGTCACGGTCAATTTCTCCCGCGACCAGGAACTGATGCGGCTGGCCCGGGAGAGTGGTTGTTATGGAGTATTCATTGGCTTTGAGAGTTTTTCCGATCGGAGCATCCGCGATGCCGGCAAGGGTGTAAACCGGCCCAACGAGTACCTGCACGACATTCGCCACATCCACGAGGCCGGAATTAAGGTCTGGGGATCGTTCATCTTCGGCTTTGACGACGATGGCTTAGAGGTGTTTCGGGAGACCCTCGATTTCATCGAGAAGTCCGGGATGGAGTTCGCACAGTTCTCGCTGCTCACGCCACTGCCCGGCACCGCCTTGTTCCGGCAGTTTGAGGAAGAGCAGCGGATCGTTCAGCGGGATTGGTCGAAATACGACCTCGGGGCCGTCGTTTTCA
>DATEUS010000081.1:0-5281 GCA_035282985.1 Candidatus Acidiferrales bacterium | reverse complement strand
GTGGCAAGACGCTCTGCTACAACCTGCCGGTGCTGAACCAGATCGTCCAAGACCGCGCCAGCCGCGCCCTCTACCTCTTCCCCACCAAAGCCCTGGCCCAGGATCAACTGGCCGAGCTCTACCAGGTGATTGATCGTCTCGACGAAGACATCAAGGTTTTCACCTACGATGGCGACACCC
This sequence comes from Candidatus Acidiferrales bacterium, assembly GCA_035282985.1. Taxonomy (GTDB): domain Bacteria; phylum Acidobacteriota; class Terriglobia; order Acidiferrales; family 2-02-FULL-67-57; genus DATEUS01. The sequence goes on along the minus strand of DATEUS010000081.1, from coordinate 5,101 downwards.
CCGCCGACGCCCGCCAGGCCATCCGCGCTCGCGGCCACATCGTGCTCTCCAACCCCGATATGCTCCATACCGGCATCCTACCCCACCACACCCGCTGGCAGCGGCTGTTTGAGAACCTGCGCTTCGTCGTCCTCGACGAGCTGCACACCTACCGCGGCGTTTTCGGCAGCCACACCGCCAACGTGCTGCGCCGTTTGCGCCGCCTCTGCCGCTTCTATGGCTCCGAGCCGCAGTTCATCTGCTGCTCGGCCACCATCGCCAATCCGCAGGAGTTGGCTGAGCGCCTGCTCGAGCAGCCGGTGGAGCTGGTGGAGGAGAACGGCGCGCCCGCCGCCGCCAAATACTTCGTCTTCTACAACCCGCCGGTGGTGAACCGCTTTCTCGGCATCCGCCGCAGCTACCTCAACGAGTCGGCCCGCCTGGCAAACCACTTCCTCGACTTCGACTGCCAGACCATCGTCTTCGCCAACAGCCGCCTGGTGACGGAGCTGCTCGTCACCTCCTTGAAGGAAAAAGAGAACGACACCCCGGGGACGGACCCGCGCATCCGCGGCTATCGCGGCGGCTACTTGCCCAAGGAACGCCGCGCCATCGAGCGCGGCCTGCGCGACGGCGCCATCCGCGCCGTGGTGGCCACCAACGCGCTCGAGCTCGGCATCGACATCGGCACCCTCGACACCGCCGTGCTGGCTGGCTATCCCGGCACACTGGCCTCGCTCTGGCAGCGCGCCGGCCGCGCCGGGCGCCGCGCCGGAACTTCGCTGGCAGTTCTGGTCGCCTCCTCGGCCCCGCTCGACCAGTTCATTGTCCAGAACCCGGACTATTTCTTCGAGCGCTCGCCCGAACACGCGCAGATCAACCCCGACAATCTGGAAATCCTGGTCAATCACTTGAAGTGCGCGGCCTTTGAGCTGCCGCTCGAAGCCGGCGAGCCCTTCGGCGCCACCGACCTGGGTACGCTTTGCGAATTTCTGGCCGAGCGCGGCTTTCTCCACCGCGCCGGCGACGGTCGCTGGCACTGGACCCACGAAGCCTATCCCGCCGACGCCGTCAGCCTCCGCCGCGTCTCCTCGGACAACTTCGTGGTAGTGGACACCACCGCCGCGCCGCAGGTCATCGGCGAGGTTGACTTCCCCAGCGCCCTGACCACCCTGCACGAAAAAGCCATCTACCTGCACGAGAGCCGTCAGTACCAGGTGGAGCGCCTCGACTATGAAGGCCGCAAAGCCTACGTGTGCGCGGTCGACTCCGACTACTTCACCGACGCCATCTCCTACACCAAGGTGCGCAAGCTCGATACCTTCGACGCCAACACGGCTCTCCACCATCACGGCGAAGTCGACGTCCGCACCCAGGTGGTCGGCTTCAAGAAGATCAAGTTCCACACCTTCGAGAACGTCGGCGCCGGCAAGCTGGAATTGCCCGAGCAGGAGTGGCACACCACCGCCTACTGGCTGACGCTGCCGCGTTCTTTCCTGGCCGCGCTGCCGTACTCTGCTGACGACCGGCAGAACGGCCTGCGCGCGCTCAAGAATGCGCTGCGGTCCATTGCCACTTTGCTGTTGATGTGCGACCCGCGCGACCTGGGCGCGGCGCTGGGCGAAAACAATCCCGAGAGCGACGATAGTTCTGTGGCGCCGCTGCCCGCGGAAGAGTCCAGACCGCTGTTCGAGCCTAATATCTACCTCTACGACAACTACCCCGGCGGCATCGGCTTCTCGCGTCCGCTCTTTGAGCTACACCACGAGTTGCTGGAGAAGACGCTGGCGCTTGTTCGCCACTGCGCCTGCGCCGGCGGGTGCCCGTCCTGCGTGGGCCCGGTGGGCGAAGTGAGTGAGAACGGCAAGGCAGTCGCCGCCGACATCCTGGCCCGGCTGGTGGAAGGCTGATGCCGACACTGCATGAGCGACTAGCCAGCTTGAGCGCCGCCCGCGCCCCAGCCGGCGTGCAGCCCCTGATTCCGTCCCCGCACAGAGGCGCCGTACCTCGTAACTCCGGGCCAGGCTATTCGGTTGAAGAACAACTGTTCCCTCTCACGGCTCGCACGTGGCTCGACGGCTTGCCTGCCGCCGACGCACAGGCCGCTTCCCTGCTGGCCCCAAATCTCGGCCAGCAGATTCCACCGCTACCCGACTGGCTCTTTCTTGATCTCGAGACGACGGGTCTGAGCGGGGGCACCGGGACGTACGCGTTCGTGGTCGGTGTGGGTCAACTGAAGCCTGAGGGGTTCCGCTTTCAACAGTTTTTCCTGCGCGACCTCGCAGAGGAAGGCGCCCTGCTGACGGCGCTGGCTCCGCTGCTCGACCGAACCTCACTCCTCGTCACCTACAACGGCAAGCTGTTCGATGCCCCGGTGCTGGAGACCCGTTATCGCCTGGCGCGGCTCCCGTTTGCGCTGGAGGGCAAGCCTCACCTTGATCTCCTCTATCCGGCCCGCCGATTGTGGAAGCTACGCTGGGGCTCGGCGCGGCTGCTGGACCTGGAGCGCAACCTCTTGGCCCACGAGCGCGAGGACGACGTCCCGGGAGAACTGATCCCGCACCTTTATTTCGACTACTTGCGCAGCGGAAAGGAAAGTTCCCTTCACGCCGTGTTCCGGCACAACGCCGAGGACGTGGTGACGCTGGCGGCGCTGGCGGCCCGGCTGCTCGACCTCGCCGCCGAGCCGGAGAGCGCGAGCCACGACGCGCTGGAGCTGTTCGCCCTCGGCCGGCTGTTCGAGCGTGCGGGCCAGCCCGACCGCGCTCGCGCGCTCTACGAACAAGCACTTGGCGACAGCCTGCCGCCGGAAGCGGACAGCGCCGCTCGTTATCGTCTGTCGCTTCTCTGCAAGCGCCAGCGCGACTACCGCCGCGCCGTCATTCTCTGGCAAGAGCTAGCTAAGGAAAACCCGATCGAGAATCTGGCGGTCTACGAAGAGCTGGCGATCTGCTACGAACACCGGCTGGATGACCCGGAGGAGGCGGCGGAGGTCACGCGTCGGGCGTTAGCCAGGGTGGATGACTTGCTGGAAGGACAACCCGAGAATCGCTGGCGCTGGCGGCGAGCGCGAACCCGCTTCGCCCACCGGCTGCAGCGCTTGCGGCGCAAACAGGGGTTTGAGCTGCCACCCCTCTATTGCACCTCCTTGCGGGAGTAGCTCTCCGGCGGCAGTACTTTGACGATGTTGGTGGACTGCACAATATAGACCGGGTTGCCCTGCGGGTCGCGCTCGCCGGTCTTGAGGATGCTGGAGACCACCAACTTGATGCGCACGGTGAAGCCATCCTCCACCTGGTACTCGTTCCAGTCTTCGCGACCGGTCTTGAACTCCATGTCTTCAGCTTCAATGCTGCGGTCGCCGATGTTGATGCGGGTTTTGCGGGCCACAGGACCTCCTTGGGTGCCCCTGGGCAGGGCGGGCTGGGTGCGATTATACGGAGAGAAGCGGTGAGCTCCAAGTAGAACGGTAACGAACCTCGAAAAGCGAAGAACGAAAATCGGGGCCCGGCACGAGGAGCAATTTGGTCTGTGCGGCTGAGTTGAGGGCTAAGGTATAATCGCAGGTGTTTGCCCGCACACTGACGGTGGAAGTCGCCGGGGACGGCGAGCGCCGTCCCTGCCCCCTCGATTGGCTGGACAGTTTCTGCATGCGGCGCTTCACCGGCGACGCCGCTTTCGACGACACCTTTCCCCGCGCCGCGGGCGTGCTGGAGGCAGGTTACCGGGTCGATCGCGAACGGCTGGCCGCAGCGATGAGTGATTGGCTGAGCAAGAAGAAGGGCGGGGGCAAACGCATCGAAGTCCACATCACCGAGCCGGCCGGAATGCCGGCCGGCCCGCAGAGAAGTTCTCGGGCCCGCATTCGGGGAGGCGAGCCACGATGAAACCCGAGCTGGGCGAACTGAACCCGCCGGCGCGCATCCTGCTGGGGCCGGGGCCCTCGAACGTTGATTCGCGCGTCTATCGAGCGATGATGGCTCCCGTGCTGGGTCACCTCGACCCCGAATTCATCCACATCATGGACGACACCCAGGTGCTGATGCGCTACCTGTTCGACACCCAGAACCGCCTGACCTTCCCCGTCTCCGGCACCGGCAGCGCCGGCATGGACACGGCGATGCTGAACCTCCTGGAGCCGGGCGACACAGCCGCCATCACCGTCACCGGCTTCTTCGGGGCACGGCTGGCCGACATGGCCGCGCGGGCGGGCGCTGAGGTTATCGAACTCAAAGCCGAGCCCGGCCTACCGGCCGACCCGGAGCAGGCCCGCGCTACGCTGCGGGGAAAGAAGGTCAAGGTGCTGGCGGTGACCCACGGCGAGACCTCCACTGGAGTGATGCATGACCTCGACGCTTTCCGCCAGGTGGCCGACGACTGCGGTGCTCTGCTCGTTGTGGACGCGGTGGCGACCGCGGGCGGGATGCCGCTGCGGGTGGACGCGCAGAAGCTCGACCTCTGCTTCACCGGCTCGCAGAAGTGCCTGAGCGCTCCGCCGGGGTTGGCGCCGCTGACCGCCGGGCCGCAGGTGGAGGAAACCATCCGCCGGCGCAAGACTCGCGTTCCCAGTTGGTACTTCGACCTCACCTACATCATGAACTACTGGGGCGCCGAGCGCACTTACCATCACACGGCGCCCATTTCCATGGTCTATGCCCTGCGGGAGGCGCTGCGACTGGTGGCGGAAGAGGGCCTGGAGGCGCGCTGGGAGCGTCACCGGCGCAACCAGCAAGCGCTGGTGGCCGGGCTGGAGGCGATGGGGCTGGAGATGCTGGCCGCTCCGGAGCAGCGGATGTGGACGGTGAACGCCGTGAAGGTTCCGGCGGGCGTGGAGGACAAGAGGGTGCGGGGCCGCCTGATGGAGGAGTTCAACATTGAGATTGCCGGCGGGCTGGGCACGCTCAAGGGGCGGATCTGGCGCATCGGGCTGATGGGCACCTCCTGCACGGAGACTAATGTTCTGCTGCTGCTGGGGGCTCTCGAGAAGATTCTCTCCGAGGAAGGCTGCAAGCTGTCGCCCGGCGCCGGGGTCGCGGCTGCCGCCCAGGCCTACCAGCGGGCGCCCGCGCCCGCGGCGACGGACTGACTTCCACAGCCGCCGGGCTCTACTGCCGGACGAAGT
>DATEUS010000080.1:0-2008 GCA_035282985.1 Candidatus Acidiferrales bacterium | reverse complement strand
CAGGGGAACGCCCAGGCGGGCGTCGCCTTCGAAGGTGCCGGTGATCTTCTTCTGGCTTCCCGGACTGACCGCTGAGAGAACCTGAGTAAGGTTGACGCCTTCAACCCGGGCATTCACCCGCGTCAGCATGGACTCTCCACTCAAATCAACGCCGAGGCTACCCTGGGTGCGTCCCCCGTAGAGGTTGAGCGAGAAGGGATCGACCTCGAGCCGATTACCGTAGAGGCGCACCTTCCCCTCGACGTTCTGAGCGGTCAGCGGCGGCGCCACCAGCCGGTCCACCTTGACCGTGCCGCGAGCCAGCAGGTCGCGACCTGCCGGCCCCGAGGGCCCGCCCTTCGCCGCCGCGCCCAGCACCGCGCCCAGCTCGGCAACATTCAATTCCTTCATTGCCAAGGTGAAGTCCGCCACCGGGCGGTCGAGGTCGGCCACCTTCACCGTGCCGCGCGCCCGCAGCGCGCCCAGCACCAGCGAGTAATCACCCGCCGCAGTCTTTTCTTTGACGGTAATCTCGCCATCGTCGAAACGCAGTGGTTGTTTCCAGTTCGGTCCCGTCACTTCGACGGTGCCCAAGTCGAGTTCGGCGGTCATCTTGGAGAGCCAGGCGCGATCGCTTAAATCAAGGCCACCGGCGTCGATGTTGATGCCTCTTACCGCCCAGCCGGGATAGACGCGCCTGTCGCTCCGCCAGAAGCTCCCGGTAGAGACGCTTACATCGCGCAACGCTATGCTGCTGATTCGCCCCAAGGACACCGGCGCGGCCGCAGTCTCTTTCCCACCAGTCTTGGGCGGCTTCTTCAGCAACGAGGCGTAGTTCGTCTGCCCGCGCTCGTCACTCAGCAGGTTGGCTTGCACGGCGTCGACTGTGACCGAGGTAATCTCCACTTGCCGGCGCAGCAGCGGCATCAGCGCCAGACCAATATTCACACTGCCCACGCTTACCGTGTCGCCGGCCGGAAACCCGGGCGGGTTCTTGATCCGCAAGTCGCCTACCACTATCCGAACACTCGGCAGAAAGTACAGGCTGAGGCTCCCGATTTCGACATCGCGCCCGGTGGCCTGCTTGAGCTGCTCCACGACCATCGGTCGGTAGCGTTCGACGTTCAGGAAGTACGGCACCACGAGCAGCACCGCCACCACCAACACCACCAGAACGGCGACCGCCAGAAACACTTTGGACCGATACCAGGGCGAGGCCATTGTCATTACCCCTTGCCGACTCCCTGCCTGCTTCCTGAGAGGATTGACTCTCCCTTCCTAGCTACCAGATTCACTTCCTGTACGCAAGGCCCTTCGGCGCTCCAGTCGGTGCCCAGGGGTGCGCTATAATGACACTTCGCCATGGGCGCCAACAAACAACTGCCGAAAGCCGGGCCGCCCGCAGAGAAGCCCCGCCTGGAGGTCGGCTGGGCCGGCGTCTGGCAACCTCTCTTTGAGGCGCTGCGCACGCTCGTCGCCCCGCTGCCCGTCCTCGCCCCCGATGCCGCCTTCATCGCCTTCCGCGACGCCGCGGTGGAACTGCGCCGGCCGCCGTCGAAAGTGCTCTTACTTTCCTTGACACTGCACGTGCTGTTTCTGGTCCTGCCCTTGCCGGAGTTTCTCACGCGACCGCCGGCGCGTCCCTCGGCGCTCAGCCTGGCTCGGATCGAGTATGATCTGCAATGGGTGGGAAATTCGCGGGTTCTGCCACCCATTTCGCCCGCGCCCCAACGCAAGCCGAAACCCTCGCCGGGCGGCCGGGAGAAGGAGCCTTTGCCTCCACCCGGCGCTGACGTTGTTCAGGAGCAGACCATCGTCTCCAGTCCGCCGGAGCCCAACCATCCTACTCAAACGCTGCTGCAACAGTTCGGCCTGGAGAAGGCCCGCGTCCAGGCGGCCGAAGTGAAGCTGCCCAATATGGTCATCCCACCGGCGTCCGCCCCGGCCACAGAGATCGACTTGCGCCGCCTGCGCGTCCCCGGCGCGCCGGTCGATCTGACGGGACCGCCCGCCGCTCCCGTCGTCCCGC
>DATEUS010000079.1:0-2120 GCA_035282985.1 Candidatus Acidiferrales bacterium | reverse complement strand
GCGAAGTCAATGAATTGGCGGCCGCTCACGGGCAAGGTGGCAATCTGCCTCTGCTCGATGACGGAGCTGATCTCGGTGCGAGTCGGTTCCATGGCGGCCCCGGCGGCCTGGACCACGACCTCCTGTGTCAGCTCGCCGACGGCCAGCGAGAAATCGAGCGTGGCTGCTTGCCCGATGAGCAAGGTGATCTTCTGCACGCTCCGCTGGAAACCGGTTGCTTCGACTGTCACTTCGTACTCGCCCACCGGCAGGAGGGCGATGCGATACGCGCCCAGTTCGGAACTGTTGACTGTGCGCGTCAGGCGTGTGTTGGTGTTAACGGCTGTTACCGTGGCACCGGGTATGGCGGCGCCGCTAGCGTCAAGCACTTCGCCCTCGAGCGTGGCCGTGATCGTCTGCGCTGCTGCCGGGGGACACACGGCAGCCGTCAGAATCAGAGAAAGACACACGTACAGAAAGAATCGCTGCTTCATTAGGATTATCTCCCCCATGCGTTCGTTCATCTTCCAGACTTGTCGCCTTTTACAACAGGGATGAGGGGATGTCAAGCGGTGTTTTCCTACACCGGGAAGGTCTATGTGGGGCTATCTGGCATTCCCGCTGCGGCCCCGGTACTCTCGGCGGCGTCGGCGGTAGGAAATCGGGCTGCTGAAGTCTCGCCAGATGGCGGGCGTGCCTACGGGGACGAGTTGGACACGGCGCGGGTCGCGCTCGACCACCTCTTTGGCGGTGCGGGCGCGGCGCAACTCAGCCCGCAGAGCGGCGGAGAAAATCACCGGATGTCCCTGTCGGCGGCGGAAGATGGGGGCGACGATGGCTTGGTGGCGGCTCCTGCCCTTGAAGCTGGCCACCAGCCGGCGGAGGGTCGCCGGCTTGAGAAGGGGATAGTCCACCGGGTAGAGCATAAAGTCAGCTCCCGGCGGCACCCGCCGCAGTCCGGCCAGCAACGAGCTAAGCTGCCCGCGCTGCCAGCTGCGGTTGATGACCACCCGAACCCCGGGCGGTACAGCCGGGCGAATTTCCGCCGCCCGGTGGCCGAGGACAACGACGGGAGTGTCCAGGCCAACGCAGTTCTCCAAGGCAATCTGGAATGCGGTCTTGCGGCCGAAAGGCGCCAGAGCCTTCGGCCAGGGCAGAGGCCGGGCCGGGCCCGCCGCCAGGATGATGGGGACGATCATGGTCTGTCTTGACATTCGCTGCCGCTGCCTGTAGTTGTAGCGATTCACTCAGGCGTTCATCAGAGAACGAGGTGCACGGGCCATGCCCAGCCGCGCTGAAATTGACCGCCGCTATCAGAACATCCGCGCCGCCCTGGAGGCGGCCAAGCTGGACGCTCTGGTGGTCAGCGGCAGCCAGTATACGGGTTTTGAAGGGGCGGTGCGCTACGTTTCCGGGTTCGAGATCGTCCATCGCTACGTCTACGTGCTGATTCCGCTGCGGGGCGACCCCCTCCTGGTCTTTCCCACCGAGGCGCGGTGGATTGGCGACAAGAAAAAGCCCTGGGTGCAGGAGCACATCTGGGCCCAGGTCCCGGGCGAGTGGCTGCGCGACCACGCCGCCCAGCAGGGCTGGAAGCGGTTGGGGATCTACGGCCTCGACTACATCATGACGGTGCGCGACTACCGCGCTCTCAGCGCCGGGGCGGTCGAGCTGGTGCCGTTTGACTATGAGTTTGATTTGGCGCGGGCGGTCAAGAGCCCGGAAGAGCTCGAGGCCATCCGCGACAGCATGAGCATCATCGTGGACGGCTTCTACGCGCTGCTCGAGGCCTACGAGCCCGGAAAGACCGAAGCGGAGATTATGGCCCCGGCGGTGGAGCTGTTCTTCGCCCGCGGCGCCGGGCCGCGGATGATGAACATCGTGCTCTCCGGCACCCACGGGGAGGCGGAGGCGCACTTCAAGGTTCCCGGGCATCGCCGGGTGAACCCCGACGACCTGCTGCTCTATTCGCTGGAGTTGGCGGGCGCCGAGGGCTACTGGGTGGAATTCTCCCGGCCGATTATTCGCGGCGAGCCCAGCGCTCGCACGCGCAAGATGATGGACATCTATCCCGACGCGATCGAGGCCGCGCGCCGCTCGATGCGCGAGGGGGAGAAGGCCAGCAGCGTCCACCACGCTTT
>DATEUS010000078.1:0-12401 GCA_035282985.1 Candidatus Acidiferrales bacterium | reverse complement strand
AAGCCGTTGGCGGGCAGGCCGCAGGCCGTTGGTAGTCGCCGCCATCTCGCTCAGCGCCGAAGCCACCGCCGCCGCTTCCCGCACGCTGTCCGGTGGCGCCGCCTTCGCTTTCTCGGCCAGCATACGGTCGATCAACTCCGTGTCGAGTTCGCCGCGAATGAACTCCGGCCGCTGCAGCAGCCGGCGGAAGAACGCCAGGTTGGTCTGGATGCCGCCGACCTGGTATTCGTCCAGCGCCCGCCGCATCCGCGCCAGCGCTTCCGCCCGGGTGCTGCCCCAGCAGACCAGCTTGGCCAGCAGTGGGTCGTACTCCATCGGCACGCTCCAACCTTCGTAGACGTAGCCGTCCACCCGCACCCCGGGCCCGGCCGGCCGCTCCAGACGCGTGATACGCCCCGGACAGGGGAAAAAATTGTTCTCCGGGTCTTCGGCATAGAGCCGGCACTCGATGGCCGCCCCGCGCCAGTCGATGTCCTCCTGCCGGTAGGCGAGCTTTTCGCCGGCGGCGATCCGGATCTGCTCTTTCACCAGATCGAGCCCGGTCACGACCTCCGTCACCGGGTGCTCCACCTGTAGGCGGGTGTTCATCTCCAGGAAGTAGAACTCATAGCCGAACTCGCTCTCCGGCGCCGCTACCACCAGGAATTCCACCGTGCCGGCGTTGGTGTAGCCCCCCGCTCGCGCGATCCGCACCGCCGCCGCGCCCATCGCCTCCCGCCGCGCCGCCGTTACGATTGGGGAGGGGCATTCTTCCACCAGCTTCTGGTGCCGCCGCTGCATCGAGCACTCGCGCTCGCCCAGGTGAATCAAGTTGCCGTGGTGGTCGCCCAACACCTGAATCTCCACGTGCCGCGGCCGGTCCAGGTACTTCTCCACGTAGAGCGAAGGGTCGCCGAAGGCGTTTTCCGCTTCCGAGCGCGCGTCGCGCCACGCCCCCGCCCACTGCTCGGGCGTGCGGATGATCCGCATCCCTTTGCCGCCGCCGCCGGCGACTGCCTTCAGCATCACCGGGTAGCCCCACTCCGCCCCCAGCTTCTGCCCCTCCTCAGGTGATGCTAGCGGTTCGAGCAGCCCGGGAATGAAGGGCGCTCCGGCGCGCTCGGCCGCCCGCCGCGATTCGGTCTTGCTCCCCATCAGCTCCATCGCCTCCGCCGACGGCCCGATGAAGACGATGCCTGCCTCGCGGCAGGCCCGCGCCAGCGCCGCGTTCTCGGCCAGAAAGCCGTAGCCCGGATGTAGCGCTTCGGCGCCGCTCTTCTGGGCCACGGCGATCAGCTTGTCGATGCGCAGGTAGCTTTCCGTTGACGCCGCCGGGCCGATAGGGTAAGCCTCGTCGGCCATCAGCACGTGCTCGGAGGCCCGGTCCACCTCCGAATACACCGCCACCGCCGTAATCCCCATCTCCGCGCAAGCCCGGATTATGCGGACTGCAATCTCGCCCCGGTTGGCAATCAGAATTTTTTTGAACGGCGCTTTCAACATGTTGTGGCCATCGGGAGGGGGTGGGGGGGATTAGTGCTTTTCAAAGATAACAAAGAGCTTATCGAGCATGACCATGGCTCGGTTAACGAAAACAAAGGAATTGCGGAGCATGCACCCTCATTACCCTGACCCCAATATCTAGAAGTCATCTCATAAACCCATAGTCTGACGCCTTCGGAAGGGCACGGCTTCAGCCGTGCCGAAAATCGGTTCACAAATCATTCAACCGCGCTGCCGCAGGCCGTTGCGGAGCGCGCAGGGCGCAGCAACAACAAATAACCTAATTGCCTCTCCTGGCAATCTTGCTACTAAGATCATCCTTGCAGAGGGTTGCCAACCTCTCCAAGCCCTTCAGAACCTTGTCAAAGTCGTTAGGCCTCAGATACACATCAGGCTCTGATTCGACCACCAGTACTCTTTGGGATGGGTCTTCTCCCGCAACCTCCACAGCCACGTACGGTACTGTTTCGTGGATGAACACGTTTCGATGTGCTTCCAGATACTGCTGCCAGTTGAAATTGCGGCTGCTCTGGGTCTCACCTACCAAAGTAGCAAAGCTTTCATGGGCCTGTTTGCCGCCTTCTATCTTGGCACGCCTTAAGACGCTTACATAAAAACGTTTGAGCAATTCGTATAGACTGAATGCTTCGAAGAAGAAAGCATCTACGCTCTGAAGGACGCCGTACACAATCTCATCATCTATCTTCGCGCTGCCGGCCCGAATTCGACCCTCAGGAACTGATTGTAAGAGGTTCTCTATCCTCCGTCTTCCGTCAGCAACAACAGTTCTCAGAATCCTACCTCGGGTGTCGATCGCAATCGCGACGTTGCGAAGTCCCTCCTCTATCCTCCCTACTCCTTTTAGCTGTAGCCAAATATCTTGGGCACTGAAAAACTTGCGAAAGTATTGGATGTGACAGAGTTTCCTCATTGGGGGAAAAAGTCTACAACGGAATGTTGCCATGCTTCTTCGGCGGGTTGGTGTCCCGCTTGTTCTCCAGCATCTTCAGCGCCGCAATCAGCTTCTGGCGCGTCATCTTCGGCTCGATCACCGCGTCAATCCAGCCGCGCTCAGCCGCAACCCATGGGTTCGCATACCGCTCGCGAAACTCCTCCACGCGCTTCGCTCGCTCCGCTTCCGCGTCCTTGGCCGCCGCCAGTTCTCGCCGGTACACAATGTTCACCGCCCCCTCCGGCCCCATCACCGCGACCTCCGCCGTCGGGTAGGCGTAGTTCACGTCCGTCCGGATGTGCTTCGACGCCATAACACAGTAGGCCCCGCCGTATGCCTTCCGCGTAATCACAGTAATCTTCGGCACCGTCGCCTCGGCAAAGGCATAGAGCAGCTTGGCTCCGTGGCGGATGATGCCGCCAAACTCCTGTTGCGTCCCCGGCAAGAACCCCGGCACGTCCTCGAAAGTAATCAGCGGGATGTTGAAGCAGTCGCAGAAGCGCACGAACCGCGCCCCCTTGTCGGAGGCGTTGATGTCCAGCCCCCCGGCCAATACCGCCGGCTGGTTCGCCACCACGCCTACCGGCTGGCCGTCCAGCCGCGCAAACCCCACCACGATGTTCCCGGCATAGTGCTCCTGCACTTCGAAGAAGTAGCCGTCGTCCACCACCAGCCGGATCACCTCTTTGATGTCGTAGGGCTGCATGGCTTCGGCTGGCACCAGGTGGTTCAACCGCTCCTCGGTTCGGTCCGCCAGGTCGCTGCAGGCCCGCCGCGGCGGGTCGTCAAGATTGTTCGAAGGCACGAACGACAGCAGCTCGCGGATCTGCGCCAAGCACTCCTGGTCGTCGGCGGCGACGAAGTGCGCCACCCCGCTGGTGGCGTTGTGGGTCAGCGCCCCGCCCAACTCCTCCTTCGTCACCTCTTCGTGCGTCACCGTCTTGATCACGTCCGGCCCGGTCACAAACATGTAGCTGGTATCCCGGGTCATGAAAATAAAGTCGGTAATCGCCGGCGAATACACCGCGCCGCCCGCGCACGGCCCCATGATGGCGGAAATCTGCGGAATCACCCCGCTGGCCAGAGTGTTGCGCAGAAAGACGTCGGCGTAGCCCTTCAGCGACATCACCCCTTCCTGGATGCGAGCGCCGCCAGAGTCATTGAGGCCGATTATCGGCGCCCCATTCTTCATGGCCAGATCCATCACCTTGCAGATCTTCTCCGCGTTGGCCTCGGAGAGCGAGCCGCCAAAAACGGTGAAGTCCTGCGCGAACACATAGACCACCCGGCCGTCAATCCGCCCGTAGCCCGAGACGATGCCGTCGCCGGCAATCCGCTGCTTCTCCATCCCGAACTCGTCGCAGCGGTGCACGGCGAACTTGTCCAGCTCTTCGAAGCTCTCCGGATCGAGCAGCAATTCGATGCGCTCCCGCGCGCTCAGTTTGCCGGCGGCATGCTGCTTCTCGCGGCGCTCGGCCCCGCCGCCCTCTTCGGCGGCCTGCTCGCGCTGCCGCAGCTCTTCCAGCCGGGCTTCGGTGTGATTTTCCGTCGCGCGCTTTGCCGCACTCATCGCCTGCCTCCGTGCCGAACCGTTCTCGTAGGACTATAGCACCGACGGGCGGGGAAGACTAAATACCGCTCCAGTCTTCGCAGAGCACGATGGAATTGGTGGGGTTCTTGGGGTCGTACTTCACTTGGGCCGACTGCCCGGCGGCCAGGCGCCGCAGGTCGAAGTGAGCCTGCAGGCTGCCGATCTCCTGCGCGGTCTGGTACTCCACCCCGCGCACCTTGTACTTGTAGAAGAGGAGTGGCCCGGCGCCGGCGCCGCCGTCATGCCCGTCGTGCAGTTCAACGATGTTCCCCTCGGCGATCCGCCCGATGCGGTTTACGTGCAGGCGACGGCGCCGCTCCAGCTCGGCCGCATCCGGCCGCTCCCGTCGCCACCACCGCAGCGCCGCCAGCAGGAGCAGCAGAACAACCGTGCCCGCCAGCGCGTAGCTGAGAACAGTCAGCGGCTCGTTCACTTCTTGGCTTTCGCCGCCTCCGCCGGCTTGCTCCGAGCGTAGTCGAGGGGAACGATGTCGCCCAGCACCGCGCGCGCCTTCTCCCAATCCTTGAGAAAACCTTCCAGCCCGCGATCGGTGAGCGGGTGCTTGAAAAGCTGTTCAAAGACCTTGTAGGGCATGGTAGCGATGTCGGCGCCCGCCTTGGCCGCCTCGACGACGTGCATGGGATGCCGCAGGCTGGCCGCCAGCACCTGCGTCTGGAAGCCGTACGGCCGGTACACCGCCATGATCTCGCGCAAGAGCTGCATCCCGTCGCTGGCAATGTCGTCCACTCGCCCCAGGAAGGGACTCACGAAATAGGCCCCCGCCTTCGCCGCCAGCAGCGCCTGCGCCGGGCTGAACACTAGGGTCACGTTGATGCGGATGCCGTCGCCGCGCAGCACCTTGATGGCCTTGAAACCCTCCGTTGTCATCGGCACTTTGACCACCATGTTCTCGTGCAGCGCGGCAATCTCCCGCCCCTCCGTAATCATCCCCGCCGCCTCGGTGGCCACCACCTCCCCGTTCACCACCTTGACCAGCCGGCACATCTCCAGCAGCGCCTCGCGGAAGGACTTGCCCTCGCGCGCCAGCAGCGTTGGGTTGGTGGTTACACCGTCCAGCACCCCCAGCTCCGCCGCCCGGCGAATTTCCTCCACGTTGCCCGTGTCCAGGAAAAACTTCATCGTCCCCCCTCCTCTTGGTTCCACCCTTTGGCTACGATTGGCTCTCCGCCACCACCGGGTTGCGCAGGTGGCCAATCCCTTCGATGGCCACTTCCACCACGTCGCCCACCCGCAGCGGACCCACCCCCGAGGGCGTTCCCGTGGCGATGACGTCGCCCGGCTCCAGCGTCATGACTCCGGCAATGAAGCGCATTATATCATCGAGCGAGAAAATCATCTCACTGGTGCTCGCGTGTTGGCGTCGCTCCCCGCTCACGTAGGTCTCTATGATTAGACAACTCGGGTCCAGCCCGGTCGCAATCACCGGCCCCAGCGGACAGAAACTATCGAACCCCTTGGCGCGGGCAAAGTGCCCGTCAGCCTTTTGCAGGTCGCGCGCCGTCACGTCGTTCACACACGTATAGCCGAAAACATAGTGGAAAGAGTCGTCCTCCGGGTTGATGCGATGGCAGCGGCGGCCAATCACCAGCCCCAGCTCGCCTTCGTAGTCCACCCGCTCCGATATTGACGGATACACAATTGGCTCCCCCGGCCCAATGACCGCCGAAGGCGGCTTCAGGAAAATCAGCGGCGCGCGCGGCACCGGATTCCCCAGCTCGGCCGCGTGCTCCCGGTAGTTCCGCCCCAGGCAAATAATCTTAGTGGGCTGGCAGGGCGCCAGCAGCCGAACCTGTGCCAGCGGATAAAGCTTGGTGGTGAGCTCGCCGCCTCTCCACGGCGCTGCCGAGAGCGCTTCAATCCGCTCGTCGCGCACCAGGCCGTACTGCGTTTTACCCTCTGCTTCAAAGCGGCAGAACTTCGTCATCGCTCATTCGGGCGGCAGTGGTGTCGCGGCCGCCTCCTCAGAATACCCGCTCTCGTTACCTTCGCGGTCCACTGCCGTAACCACGTAGTAATACTGTACGCCGGCTTCCAACCCTGTGTCGGAAAAACTCTGCGCCCGCAGCGCCTGCGGGGTCAAGCGCTCGTAGCCTGCACCCGACTGCCGACTGCGGTAGAAGAGGTAGCCGGCCAGGTCGTCGGCCGGACTCGCGTCCCAGGTCAAATCAACGCGTGCTGCTCCGGCCACAGCAATCAAGTTCGCCGGTGCCGGAGGCGGGAAGACATCCCGGGCAGTCACCTCAACCACCGCCGAGTTCTCGCTCTCCACCGTATCGGCCCCGAACTGCGCCAGCGTGCGCACGCGGTAGAAATACCGCCGCCCGAACGCGAACTGCGTGTCTTCATAGCGCGCCACGCCTGTCGTTCCGTGTAGGACAAAGCTGCCTTCCTGACCGCTTTCGCTGCGA
The DNA here is from genome assembly GCA_035282985.1 of Candidatus Acidiferrales bacterium. Lineage (GTDB taxonomy): Bacteria > Acidobacteriota > Terriglobia > Acidiferrales > 2-02-FULL-67-57 > DATEUS01. The sequence continues at coordinate 5,947 of DATEUS010000078.1, read as the reverse complement.
TCGATCTCATAGCCGGCAATGGCTTCCAGCGGTGTCCCGCTGGTGGTACGTGACGGCGGCGTCCAGCGCAACTCGATGGCATCGGCCCGCACGCGGGCTTCGATGCGGGCAATGGGTGGGGGCACCGGATAGACCCGCACCGCCACCAGATTGGAAAACCCGGCGTCCTGCCCCTTGGCGTTCACCGCTTTCACCCCGTACATCGCCACCTGCCCCGCTTGCTGCTTGAGCACGGCCGCACCCAGAACATCCGGAAACACCATTACCCCGTCGTGCAGGAACGTATCCACGACCTGCTCGGGGATGGTGTAGGCAATGCGGGCGTGCCCCGCGAACACCTCCGGCAGCGCCGTTGCGTCCGCGAGAAAGGCGCGGTGCACCTCCAGCCGCGGCCAGCCCTCGATTCGCGTCCCATCAGTGTAGAGACGCGGTAGCGTCCAGCGCAGCACCACCCGCTCGCCCACTTGACCCGCCGTCAAGTCTGTAGGCACCGCCGGAATCTTGGTCGTTGGCGGCACCGGCGGCCCCGGCACCCCGCAGCCTACTACAGCCAAGCACAGCCACAGCGCACAAGCGAAGCGTTGAAAGAGAGGAAAGCAAACTGCACGCGGGACCCGCTCCACTCCAACTTGGTGAGCCGGACGCGGCGCGACTCCGTTGATGGGCAACGTGGTCAAGTTGGAACGGGACTAGAGGATGTAGCGGCTCAGGTCTTGGTCCTTGACGATGTCAGACAGCATCTTGTTCACGTAGGTGGCGTCGATCTCTATCTTCTTGCGGCGCAGATCGGGCGCTTCAAAGGAGATTTCGTCCAGCAGCTTCTCCATCACCGTGAACAGCCGCCGCGCCCCGATGTTCTCCGTCTGCGTGTTCACCAGGTAGGCGAAGCGGGCAATCTCCGAAATCGCCTCGTCGGCGAACACCAGCTCGATGCCTTCCGTATCCAGCAGCGCCGTGTACTGCCGCAGCAGCGCGTTCTTGGGCTCCTTCAGAATGCGGATGAACTCCTCCGCGCCCAGCGACGACAGCTCCACCCGGATGGGAAAACGTCCCTGCAGCTCCGGAATCAGGTCCGAAGGCTTGGTGACGTGGAAGGCGCCGGCGGCGATGAACAGGATGTGGTCGGTCCGCACCATCCCGTAGCGGGTGTTCACCGTGGTCCCTTCCACAATCGGCAGAATGTCACGCTGCACGCCTTCCCGGCTTACGTCGGGCCCGTGCCCCGCTTCCCGCCCGGCAATCTTGTCGATCTCGTCAACGAAGATGATGCCCGAGCTCTCCAGCCGGCTGATGGCTGTGCGCGTCACCTGCTCCATATCAATCAGCCGGTTCTCCTCTTCCTGGATCAGGTACTCCCAGGCCTCCGACAGCTTCATCTTCCGCTTCTTCTTCTGCTGGCCGAAGATGCCCGAGAGCATGTCCTTGATGTGGATGTCCATCTCCTCCACACCGGCGCTGGAGACGATCTCGAAGGCGGGAAAACTCCGCTCCCGCACATCCACTTCCACCATCCTGTCGTCCAGCCGTCCTTCGCGCAGTTGTCCCCGCAGCTTCTCCCGGGTCTTCTGCGACTGCTCGTGTTGGTCAGCGAGTTCCCCCTCTGCCGAAGGCGGCGGCAACGCCGGCAGCAGCAGGTCGAGCAGCCGCTCCTCGGCGTTGATCTCGGCCCGCTCCGCCACTTCCTCCAGCTTCTCTTCCCGCACCATCTCGATGGCCACGTCCAGCAGGTCGCGGATCATGGACTCCACGTCCCGCCCCACGTAGCCGACTTCGGTGTACTTCGAGGCCTCCACCTTCAGGAAGGGCGCGTTGGCCAGCCGCGCCAGCCGTCGGGCAATCTCCGTCTTGCCCACACCCGTCGGCCCGATCATCAGGATGTTCTTGGGCAGGACTTCTTCCGCCATCTCCGGCGCCAGCTTCTGCCGCCGATAGCGGTTGCGCAGAGCGATGGCCACCGCCCGCTTGGCCGGCTGCTGCCCGATGATGTACTTGTCCAGCTCGGCGCAGATCTGCCGCGGCGTCAGCTCGTCGGGAGGAGAAGGCGCGGGCTGCGCCTCTTTGGCTTCCTTAACCGTGCCGGGGAGATAAACCGCCATCACTTCACCCAATACAATCGTGGTCGCCCGGCGGGCGACCTGGTGGAATTATAACACGCCGCCGGAACTCGCGCCGACCGGCGCGCTGACGCCTAGCGCCGGGCGCGAAAACCGCCCCGAGCGATGGCGGCGATAATCTGGTCGGGATTAGTCTGGGCGGGATTGAAGGCGACCTCTGCGCGGCCGCCGCTGAGGTCCACTCGGATGCTGGCCACCCCCGGCTGCCGCCGCGCCGCTTCCTCCACCTGGGCGGCATCGGCCTCCGAACTCATCCCTTCCACCTGCAGCTCTACCCGATCCAGCACCGCCCGGGCCGGATGGCCGGCGCCCGGACCTACTTGCGGCATCGGCGAGCGCTCGAACAGCCGCAGCGCTACTAGGGTCACAATGCCGACGACCACCAGAACCAGCACCACCTGCACATACCCGGCCCCGCGCATCCCCGTCCCCGGCCGCTGCTCCCTGGGTGTCATCTCCTCTCCTCAAAGCTCCTCGAAGACAAAGTTGTCGTTGGTGTAGACGCAGATGGAGGCAGAAACCCGCATGGCCTCCTCGGCAATCTCCCGCGCCGAGAGCTTGGTGTGCCGCAGCAGCGCCCGTGCCGCCGCCAGCGCAAAGGCCCCCCCGGACCCGATGGCGCACACCCCGTCGTCAGGCTCGATGATGTCGCCGGTGCCGCTGAGCAGAAAAATGTTCTTATCGTCCGCCACCAGCAGCAGCGCGTCCAAGTGGCGAAGAATGCGGTCGGTGCGCCACTCCTTGGCCAACTCCACCGCCGCCTTGCCCAGGTTGCCGTGATGCTCCTGCAGCTTCCCCTCGAACCGCCCCAGCAACGACAGCGCGTCGGCCGTGGCTCCGGCAAACCCGGCCAGCACTTTGTCGTTGTACAGTCGACGAATCTTGCGCGCCCCCTGCTTGAAGATGGTGTTCCCCATGCTCACCTGCCCGTCGCCGGCAAACACCACCTTATCGCCTCGACGCACCGCCAGCACCGTGGTGCTGCGCACACTCTTCCTCTGGCTTGCACGGCTCATGGCTTCCACCTGGAGGGGCATTCTACCACGCGGACGATTACTTCACCTTCTGCCAGTGGGCCTCCAGTGAAGGGCGCGTGAACAGCTCGTCGGACAGGCCGGTGTTGTACTGCACTTCGCTGAAGTACACCTCCAGCGAGCGCAGCCGGGCTCGCTCCCGCGTGAACTGCATCGGGGTCTGGATGCCCTGGACGTTAATGAACTTGCCGAAATACTCGGTCATATCCACCCATTCCCCGCTGAGCACGTCGCGCTCGCGGTAGTACAGCTGCACGGGCAGATAGGTGCGGGCGTCCACCAACAGCTTGTAGCTGTCGCCGCGCTCGTCCACCAGCTCCAGCACGTGCACGCGCCGGTTGTCGGCAAACTCCCGCCCCAGGTAGTACACCTGCATCTTTTCTCCCCGGGCGCGGAAGCGCAGCAGGTACTCGTAGTCGCGCCGGTTGCCCTCCTGGAAATTCTCAATCTGCTCGGGGGTCATCTCGCGGATGCCCTGGCGGTCGAGCTCCCAGCCCTGGTCGTTGTCGTTCAGATAGACAATCTTGCCGTCCTTGCCCATCTCCAGCCGCTCCTTGCCGGGAAACTTCAGGTAGTCCACGAAGCGATCGCCCGGGCTGGACAGCTCTCCGCGGTTGAAGCCGTACAGGCGTCCGCGGCGGGTAATGTCCTTCACGTTCAGGAATTTCTCCCCGCCCAGTGCTTCCAGCATGCGGTTCAGAATCTCTTCGGCCTGCCCCGCCGTGGGGGGTGTCGCACTCTCTTGTCCCGCCAGCGTGCCGACGCCAAGCACCAGTGCCACCAAGCACAATGTCGCTATCCGTCCCATAGCCTCTCTACCCTACCAGAACTGCTCCCCCGTTTACATTGACGATCTCGCCGGTCATAAAAGTTGCCAGGTCCGACGCCAGAAACAGGATAGGCCCGGCAATCTCTTCCGCGCGCGCCACCCGCCCCAGTGGAATCTGCCCATGCACCCAGCGCCGGCTCTTCGCCCGCGCCAGCACTGGCCGCGACATATCAGTGTCCACCCAGCCCGGGGCCACGCAGTTCACCAGGATGTTGTCCGGTGCCAGCTCTGTCGACAGTCCTTTCACGAAGCTGATGATGCCGCCCTTGCTCGCCCCGTAGTGGGTGTGGAAAGCTTCGCCCCGCTGCCCCGCCGTCGAAGAAACAGCAATAATGCGTCCGCCGCCCTGCCGTTTCATCACCGCCACCGCAAACCGGATGACCGCGTAAACCGACTTCAGGTTGGTCTCGATCATTTCGTCCCAATCGCGCTCGCTCAGCTTGTCGATGGGAATGTCCTCCACGTTCCAGATCCCGGCGTTGGCCACCAGGATGTCCACGCGGCCGAAACGCCGCACCGCCTTCTGGATGAGCGCCCGCGCATCGGCCAAGCGTCGCAAGTCGGCCCGCAGCGGTATCACCTCCACCCCCCAGCCCCGCGCCTGCTCCGCTACCTTCTCGGCCTCGGCGCGGGTGCGATGGCACGTGAACACCACCTGCGCCCCCGCCTGGGCGAACATCCTCACCGTCGCCGCCCCAATGCCGCGCGAGCCTCCGGTAATCACCGCCACCTTCCCTTCCAGTGAGATCATCGAGAAACCTCCAGTAAATTCTGCTCTATCCGCTGCCGTACCTGCTGTACCAACCCGTCCAGTTGCGCCTTCTCCATTCCGTCCGTCGGCACAGGTGTATCGAAAACAAGATCCACCCGCCCCGGGTGAATCGCCCAGGAATCCAGCGCCAATACGCGCTTCGTGCCCGCGATGGTCACCGGCACCACTGGCGCTCCGGCCTTGAGGGCCGCCAGAAAAATGCCCGTCTTGAACTCCTCCAGCGCGCCGCTGCGGCTGCGCCCGCCTTCGGGGAAGACCACAATCGAGTATCCCTGGCGAATAGAGCGCACCGCCTGCAGGAGTCGGCGAGCGTTCGCGTGCACCTTGTTGGCGTCAATATCGATGGGCAGATGCCCCGCCCGGCGCATGTACCATCCCGTGAAAGGGATGGCAAACAACGAGGCCTTGGCCATGAACCGTACCCCGGGCGGCAGACAGGCCAGCAACACCGGAACGTCGGCGTAGCTCTGGTGGTTGGCGACGTAGACGTAGTGCCGGTCCGCTGCCAGGTGTTCCCGGCCCCGGACCCGCACCCGCACCAGGCTGAAAACCAGAAGCAGCCTTGCCCACAGCCGCGCCAGCTGGTGCTGCCACTGCCGCTGGCGATCGAACGGCGCGATTACCTCCGCCACCACGCCCAGCGCCACGGTGGAAAGATAGATCAGCGGCAGCGTGAAGAACAGCGTGCGCAGGAACCCCAGCCCCTCCAGAATCCTCCGCATCGCCTAGAGAGGATTCTCTGCCGGGATGATTGGCGCGCCCGCCATCGCCGCCCTCTCGGGCCCCTCGGCGCGCTGCGCCGCCAGCCCCGCCGACGGCGGGGCCAGCGCCCGCTGGCAGTCGCCCACCAGAAACAGCGAGCCGGTCACAAAGACCACGTCGTCCCCGTCGGCCCGCTCCAGGGCCGCGGCCATCGCGCGCCCTGGATCGGCTTCAACCCCCACCGTCGAGTTGTAGGTGCGGGCCAGATGCGCCAGCAGGTCCACGCTGGCCGCGCGCGGCGTCGCCGGCTGCGTCACCGTAACGCTGGCGGCGTAGGGAAAGAGCAGCTCGGCAGCCTCCTCCACTGCCTTGTCGCGCAGCGTTCCGAAAACCAAGTGAATCCGCCGCCCGGGTAGCTGTTCCACCCAGAAGCGCAATACTTGCCGCATCCCGGCGGGGTTGTGCGCCCCGTCCAGGAACATCAGTGGCTCGCGCC
>DATEUS010000077.1:0-5138 GCA_035282985.1 Candidatus Acidiferrales bacterium | reverse complement strand
TAGGGCGTCTGCACCGAATAGCGGGTCAGGGTGCGCTCAATCTCCTCGGCGGTGGGCGGCTGCGCCAGGCGCGCGTCCAGGGCGTTGTACACAACCACAATCTTCTGCTCCGGCAACCCAAACAGGCGCTGCAGGTCGCGCCGGGTGGCCTGCGAGACAGTCAGAACGCGCCGGGCGCGATTGAGGCAGAGGCGGGTGCGCTGGAAGCGCAGCAAGTCGGCAAAGGAATGATGGCCGTCGGTCAGATCGAGAAAGTCCACCGCATCGTGCACGGTCACCACCTGCGGGCAGGGCATCAGAAAGTGCGAAGCCAGATAGGGCGAATGGAAGACCTGAGCCTTTTCGCGCCGGAGCCGCCAGCCCAGGCGGAGGTCCTGCCACCCGCCCTCCTGGCTGCGGTCGAACTCCAGCAGGGAAAAATTTGCTGGCAGCGCCCCCAGCTCGTCCCAGTCGGCAGCGGTGCCGACCAGGGTGTAAGCGTTTTCCCGGTCAAGCGCGGCCAGGGTGCTGATCAGGTTGCGGGTGTAGGTGCCGGCGCCGTAGTCGAGCACGCGGTGGATGTCGATGGCCACCTTCACGGTATTCTCCGCGGCCGGGCGGCCACGCGGCGGAACTAACGGGCGCGCGGGGCGGCCGCAATCTCCTCCAGGCGCAGCGAGTAGAGCGGGAAGTGCGAGGCCAGCTCGCGCACCTGGCCTCGGATGGACTCGATGTAGGCGTCGTCGCCGATGTGCTCCAGCGCCTCGGCAATCCAGTGGCCGATGCGCTCCATCTCCGCCTCTTTCATCCCCCGCGTGGTCAGCGCCGGCGTGCCGATGCGGATGCCGCTGGCCTTGAGCGGCGGCAGAGTGTCGAAGGGAATGGCGTTCTTGTTCACGGTGATGCCGGCTTTCTCGAGACAAGCCTCGGCGTCGCGGCCCATGATGCCGCGCTGGTAGACGTCCACCAGCAGCAAGTGCGTGTCGGTCCCGCCCGAGACGATGCGGAAGCCTCGGCCCGCAATCGTCTCCGCCAGCTTACGGGCGTTGGCCACAATCTGCTGCTGATAGGCCTTGAACTCCGGCTCCATCGCTTCCTTCAGGCAGACCGCCTTGGCGGCAATCACGTGCACCAGCGGCCCGCCCTGGTCGCCCGGAAAAACGATCTTGTCCAGCTCCTTGGCATACTGTTGGCGGCAGAGAATCATCCCGCTGCGCGGCCCGCGCAAAGTTTTGTGCGTCGTCGTGGTGACGAAGTCGGAGTGCGGGACCGGGTTTGGATGCACGCCGGCGGCCACCAGCCCGGCGATGTGCGCCATGTCCATCATCAGCGGGCAGCCGGCCGCCTGGGCAATCGCCGCCATACGCTCGAAGTCAATGATGCGCGGGTAGGCGCTGGCCCCGGCCACAATCAGCTTGGGTTTGTGCTCCTGCGCCAGGCGCTCGACCTCGTCGTAGTCAATCGTCTCCGTGTCCTTGCGCACGCCGTAGGGCACGAAGTGGTAGTGCCGCCCGGAGAAGTTCAGCGGGTGGCCGTGGGTGAGGTGGCCGCCGTGGCTGAGGTTCATCCCCAGCACGGGGTCGCCTTCCTTGAGCACGCTCTCGTAGACGGCGATGTTTGCCTGCGTGCCCGAGTGCGGCTGCACGTTGGCGTGCTCGGCGCCGAAAAGCTGCTTGGCTCGCTCCCGGGCCAGCGACTCCACCACGTCCACGAACTCGCAGCCGCCGTAGTAGCGCCGCCCGGGGTAGCCCTCAGCGTACTTGTTGGTGAAGACCGAGCCGGTCGCCTCCAGCCCCGCCTCGCTGGTGAAGTTCTCCGAGGCGATCAGCTCCAGCGTCTCCGCCTGGCGGCGGGTCTCGCCGCAGATGGCTTCGTAGACCTCGGGGTCGGTCTCCCGCAGCGAACGGTTCAGGCGGATTGACGTTGGCGTGTTCATTTCGCTGTCGGCGTCGCGGCCTGCTCTCGCTCCAGCTCGGTGATTTTGTCGATGCGGCGCTGGTGGCGCTCGCCGCCGAACTTGCTCTTCAGCCACTCCTTGACGATGGCCACGGCGTGGTCGGCGTCCACTACCCGTGCTCCCACGCAGAGCACGTTGGCGTTGGTGTGCTCGGCCGCCATCCGCGCCGTGTAGGTGTCGTTGCAGGTGGCGGCGCGGATCCCGCGGAATTTGTTGGCGGCAATCGCCATCCCCAGCCCGGTGCCGCAGACCAGGATGCCGCGGGCGCTCTCTGCCTGGGCCACGCTCTGCGCCACCAGCTTGGCGTAGTCGGGGTAGTCAACCGAGTCGCTGGCGTGGGTGCCGAAGTCAATCACGTCGTAGCCCTTCTCTTTCAAGACATCCTTGATCCGCTCTTTCACTTGGTAGCCGGCGTGGTCGGCCCCCAGCGCAATCCGGCCTTCGGTTTTCTTGTCCACTTATCCGCTCTTCCTTGGGGATTCTCCCACATTCTCTGCGCCGCCTTCAAGCAATCTGCCCGCCTGCAGATTCTCGGCGACGAACGAGCTTGGCTTCGAATTCATGCTGGCTAACTCCTTTGCTTTTGTTACCACTTCTCTGGCATGCTCGATAACTAACGTCGAATCAACAGATCAGCCCGGCAGGGGGAGGGGGGGTCTGCGAATCGTTTTGAATCCGAATGACTTAGCGAGTATCTCCTTCGGGGCAATTGCTCATGCGGCTGATTCTGCAGGACTTATGAAGCATCTTCAAGCGGGTGGGTTTTCTCGCGATGCCCCTCTCTTTCAAGTCTCGAGACTCCAGCCTCAAGGCTCCCCACTATTATCTCACCCTTGTCCAGCGTTTCTGCGGTTGCAATTTATCCCGTTTACCCTGAGCGCAGTCGAAGGGAGCGAAGCCGAGGGACGGATTTTGCAGACGAAAGTCTTCACGAGGCGCGTTTCCCGCCGCTTTCGAGCTCTTAGACTCACACAAACCGCGTTCGCCGCGTGGGTAGGGGAGGGCCTTGCCCGCCCTGAGCCCCCCGAAGGGTGCCCTCCCGCAATGCTTCCTGCTCTCTGCGCCCGCTAGGCTCTGCGGTAGCACAACTGTACCTCACTCGCCACTCACTATTTTTCCGGCCGGTAGGGACGCTAGGGGTTCTTGTCGTCTGCGGGGGCGGGCTGGTTGGACTCCGGCTTCTCGGTCGGCAGGATGATGACCTTCTCGCCCGGGCGGGCCATTTTCAACTGCTCGCGGGCGACGCGCTCCATCGCCTGCGGGTCGGTCTTCAGCGTTTGGATCTCTTCCACCAGGCGGCGGTTTTCTTCCTCCAGCCGCTGGATCTCTTCCTGCAGCCGCTGCAACTCCTGCTTCTGCTGGCGCAGCGCCAGGTAGCCTTCCTCGCCGAAGAGCGTGTGCACCACCAGCGCCAGCAACGCCAAGCCCACCACCGCCAGCAGTAGCCGGCGCCGGGGCGAGACCGACTGTAACCGCATCGGCACCGGCATCACTCCGCGACGAACCGCTGGGCCGCCGCCACCAGCGCCGCCGTCTCCGCCTCCGAGTGCGCCTCGCAGTAGCAGCGCACCACCGGCTCCGTGCCCGAGAGCCGCATCAGCACCCAGGCGTCATCGTCGAAGAGCAGCTTGAGCCCGTCGGTGCGGTTCACCCCGGCCACGCGCCGGCCGTCGAAGCTCTTGGGGTCTTTCTTGATTCGCTGTGCCACCCGGTCGCGCTTGGCTTCGTCCAGATGCAGGTTCACCCGCACCGGATAGTAGGCGCCCACTTTGGCGAAGAGCGCCTGAAGTTGCTCGCCCAGCGACGCCCCCCGCCGCGCCACCATCTCCGCCACCAGCAGGCAGGCCAGCACCCCGTCCTTCTCCGGCACATGCCCGTAGACGCTCAGCCCGGCGCTCTCTTCGCCGCCGATGGTGATCTTGTCCTGCTTGATCAGCTCGCCGATGTACTTGAACCCCACCGGCGTCTCGTGCACGGGGACGTCGTGGTGGCGGGCGACGGCGTCCACTAGGTGGGTGGTGGCCACGCTGCGCGCCACCCCGCGCGGCCACTCCCGGCGCGTCTCCAGCAGATAGTCGAGCAGCAGGGAAATGATGTGGTTGGGCGAGATAAACTTTCCGTCGCGGTCGAGCATGCCGAAGCGGTCGGCGTCGCCGTCGGTGGACAGCCCCACGTGAGCATCGTGCTCACGGATCAGCTCGCGCAGCCCTTCCAGAATTTCGTCGGCCGGCTCGGGCGGGTGGCCGCCGAAGAGCGCGTCGCGGTAGCCGTGCACGGTGTGCACTTCGATCCCGCGGTCGGCCAGGAAGCGGTCGAGCACGCCCGCCCCGGTGCCGTAGAGCGGGTCGTAAGCCACCTTCAGCCGGGCGCGCTGGATGACCTCAACGTCAATTTTCTCCACCAAGGCGTCCAGGTAGGTCGGCCGCGGATCGATCTCCTCGCAGCCCGCTTCTTTCTTGGCCTTTTTCGCCCGCGTCGCTTTCGCTCTCAGATGCTTCGCTGCCAGCCGCTCGATCTGCTTCGTCACTTCGGGCAGGGCGGGGGCGCCGTCCGGGGTAGAGAATTTCAGCCCGTTGTACTCCGCCGGGTTGTGGCTGGCGGTGAAGTTGATGCCGCCGTCGGCCTTGCGCCGCAGGATTTCGAAGGCAATCGTCGGCGTGGGCGTGGGCTCGGTGCACAGGAAGGAGCCCACGCCGTTCTCGGCTAATACCTTCACCGTGTCGCGGGCAAACTCGTCGGAGAGGAAGCGCGTGTCGTAACCCACCACCAGCCGCGGACGGCGGGGATTCTTCTTGCGCACGTAGTCGGCGATAGCCGCCACCGCCGCCCGCACCCGCGCGAAGGTGAAATCGTCGGCGATGAGGCCGCGCCAGCCCGAGGTCCCGAAGCGAATGGGCTTGTGAGACATTCCGGCGTATTGTATCGTGGTAAGCCGCGCCGGGAAAAGGGTCGGAGGGGCGAGGCACCCATGACCGACAAAGTAGTGGTCTTCGTGACCTGCGGCTCGGCCGAGGAAGGCCGCCGCATTGCCCGTGCGCTGGTGGAAGAGCGCCTGGCCGCCTGCGTCAATGTCTCCGCGCCCATCCGCTCGCTCTATCGCTGGGAAGGCCGGGTGTGCGACGACCAGGAGGTGCTGCTGGTCATCAAGAGCTCGCGGCTGCTGTTCGACCGTCTGCGCCGCACGGTGGAGAAGCTTCACAGC
>DATEUS010000076.1:0-4108 GCA_035282985.1 Candidatus Acidiferrales bacterium | reverse complement strand
ACATTGTAGTCATCTCCATTTGCTTCCAGGGCACGTTCCACGAGGTCCGCAGCTTCCTGCCAACGATCGGAGACAAACAGCGCCCGCCCCAGGATGTCCCAGGAGCTCTCGCAATCCGCCTTGCGTGCAATTGCTATTCGGGCACACTCCACGGCTTCGTCATATTTTTCCTGGGCGTAGCAGATTCGAGCGCGAGCCACAAAGGCTTCAGGAAGCTGGGGGTCCAGCGCAAAGGCCCGGTTGACGGCGGCGATTCCCTTTTCAATCCAGCGGGAATCGTTATGTTGCAAATAAAACTGCATCCCGCAGACGTTGGCGATTCCCGCGTGTGCCAGAGCGAAGTCCGGGTCGAGCTGGAGCGCGTGCTCAAACATCTGCAGAGCAAAATCCCGGTTCTGTCGGCGCGTATAGTTCCGCCCGCGCAGAAAGAAGTCGTACGCCTGAAGATTCTCGGTGGGCTTACGCGCAATTGTCTTTTCTTCTTGGGGCGAAAGCGAGATGCGGAGGGCTTGGGCGATGCAGCGGGCGATGTCCTCCTGCACTTCGAAAACATCCTTCATTTCCCTGTCGTATCGCTCCGCCCACACGGAGTGGCCCGTGCGCGTCTCCACCATTTGGACCGTGATTCGGAGGCGATTGCCGGCCCGGCGCAGGCTGCCTCCCAGAACATGCGTGGCGGTTAACTGCTCCCCGACTTCGGGAGCCGTTGCCAGCTTGTCGCGGAAAGCCACCACGGCCGCCCGGGGAAAGACTTGGAGACTCTTGATTTTGGCCAGCTCGGTGATGATGTCTTCCGTCATGCCGTCACGGAAGTATTCGTCCTCTTCCGAGCGGCTCAGGTTCTCGAAGTAGAGCACCGCCACAGATTTTCGCAGCTCAGCAACCCGAGCCCCTTCTGACCCACCCAGCCGCCGCAGGTCTACCGCCAGCTCTTTCACCGACTGGTAGCGGTTGTCGCGGTCCTTCTCCAAACACTTGAGGATGATGTTTTCCAGTGCAGGGGAGAGACGGGGGTTGGCGGCTCTGGGCAGCGGAGGGGGCTCGTGGAGGATGGCATCGCTGAGAGCAGTGGAAAGTTTTTGCTGGTAAGGCCGCTGGCCGGTGGACATCTCGAAGAGCACCACGCCGAGAGAGTAGATATCGCTGCGCCCATCAATCGATTCGCCGCGCAACTGCTCCGGGCTCATGTACGGCAAGGTACCGGCCAGGGCCTGGGTTTCGGTGAAGCTCCGCGTGGTGGCTTCGACGCCGGCAGGCTGTAGCAGGCTGGCAACGCCAAAGTCAAGAATCTTTGCCTGCCCTTTGGGGGTCAGCCGAATGTTGGCGGGCTTGAGGTCGCGGTGGATGATGCCGTGCTCGTGGGCTTCTTCGAGCGCCGAAGCCATCTGCTCGCCCAGCCGGGCGATGTCTTTCTCCGAGAGCGGCCCTGTCTTGAGCTTGTCCTCGAGGGAGTCACCGGCGACAAGCTCCATGACGATGAAGTCAACACCGTCCTTAGAGTCAAAGTCGTGGATGGTGGCGATGTGCGGGTGGTTGAGCTTGGAGAGGGTCTTGGCTTCTTTCTGGAAACGCTTGCGAGCCTGGTCGTCGGTCAGGGTGTGGGCGGGAAGGATCTTGATGGCGACCTCACGGTCAAGGCGGGTATCACGGGCGCGGTGGACCTCCCCCATTCCTCCCGCGCCGATTTTCTCGATGATGCGGTAATGACCCAGCGTCTGGCCGACCACGGTACGAAGGCCCCCGATGCCCGCGATCCTACGCCCCACCCGCAGGCGAGTCAACGCACGGACTGCAAGTCACACGCTTTGGTGCGGGGCAAGGTATCAGTGGGCGCGTGCGGCTACTCCTTGGGTTTTTTCTGCGTTTCCTGGGCCAGGCGGAGCTTAAGCTGCTTCAACTTCTCTTCCAACTGAGCCAGAGCCTCGGGATCGAACTCGGTGGGAGAGGTGCGCTGCCACTCTTCGCGGGCGCGCTCCCAGGCTTGCTCGGCCAGGTGGAGCCGACCCGTCTGGTAGTAGACATCGCCCAGGTGGCTGTGAATGGTGGGGTCGTGGCTGAGGCGCTCAATCGCCTGCAGCAGAAAATCTTCCGCCAGCTCCAGCCGCCCGAGGCGATAGTAGGCCCAGCCCAAACTGTCGAGATAGGCGCCGTTGTGGGGCTCGAGCTCGACGGCGCGCTTGAGCAGCTCCACCGACTCCTCCAGCTTCATGTTCTGGTCGGCAAACATGTAGCCCAGGTAGTTCAAGGTGACGGCGGAATCGGGGTTCAGCTCCAGAACGCGGCGGAACTGCTCTTCGGCGCGCTCGTACTGCTTTTGCCGCTCGTAGACCGCACCGCGGAGGAAGTAGACGTATTCCAGCTCGTCTTCGCTGGTGGAGAGCTTTTCCGCCTCTTCCAGAGCCGCTTCGGCGTCCGGCCATTGCTTGTGGCGCTCGTAGACCTGGGCCAGGGCTAAGTAGACGGGGCGGTCCTCCTCGGTGCCGGAGAGCAAGCCGCGGGCCAGCTCCGCCCCTTGTTTCAAGTCGCCGCTTTCGCTCAGCAGCAAGGCCAGTTGCAGGGTCAAGTCGCGGTCTTCGGGAAAACGCTCCAGGGCCTGGCGCAGGGCGGCGATGCCTTTGTCATACTGACGCGCCTGGCGGTAGGTCTCAGCCATCTGGGCGTAGCCGCGCTGGGCCGAGTCTTCCTCCAGGGGGAGCATCTGCTCAAAAGCCTTGACCGCCTGGTCGAAGTTTTCCATGCGCCGGTAGGTGGTGCCCAGGCGCTCGAGCACGATGCTGCGGCTGCGCTTCTCCTGCACGGTGTACTCGCCGGAGGCCCGCGTCATGCGGGTGATCATGGCGGAGAGCACGGCGACGGCGCCGTCGAAGTTGCCCTCGGCTTCGTAGAGCACGGCTTCGTTGAAGCCGACCTCCAGGTTGTCGGGGGCGGCCGCCTTGGCTTTCTCCAGCGCCCGGCGGGCCTCCTCGAAGCGATTCTGCTGGCGATAGATCTGGGAGAGGCGGAGCCAGGCGTCGGCGTCTTCCGGGTCGGCCTCCACCACCACCTGGTATTCGACCAGAGCTTCGTCGTAGCGCTCGGTCCGCAGCAGGGTCTCCGCCAGGCGGCGGTGGAACTCGAGGTTATCCTTCTCCAGCTTGAGGGCGCGGCGGTAGGTCTCGATGGCCTGCTCGAGCTCGCCGTTCTGCTCGTAGGAATAGGCCAGGGCGGCCAGCACGCTGCCGGAGCTGGCTCCCTCTACGGCGCCCTGGAGCAGCTCGGTGGCTTTCTGATACTCGCCGCGGTCGGTGTAGATGGCCGCCAGCGAGGCCAGGGCGACTTCCGAGTCCGGCTCCTGCGCCAGCACGCGTTTCAGAATCTCCTCGGCGCTGGCGGTGTCGTTGTTCATGCGGTGGAGCCGGGCCAGGGTCAGCAGCGAGTCGGTGTCGTCGGGGGCCAGGCGGGCGATGTTCTGGTACTCCTCGATGGCCAAGCGCGGCGTCTGCTTGGGCGGCGTGCCCGGTTCAGGCTCCCCCAGGGTCTGGAAATAAATGCGGCCCAACAGGCGATGGGCGGCCAGGTTGTTGGGCTCGTTCTCGACCAACTGGCGCGCTTCCAGGACGGCTTCGCGGATGCTGCCGCTGGTGCGATAGGCCTCGGCCAGTTGCATCACGATTTCGTTGGATTCGGGGTCGTGCTGGAGCGCCTGCTTGTACTCCTCAATCGCCTGGCGGAGGTAGGCGCTGCGGCGGAAGGGCCCGGCCAGCTCTTCGTAGTGATGGCCGAGAGTGAAATGGTAGTAGGCCAGCGCTTTTGCCTGCGCCTGCTCCTCGGTGGTGCTGGCCGCCGCCACGCTCGGCAGGCTCGCAAGCCCCAGCGCCAGCAGGCAAAGCCACAGCAGTGGTCGTGTTCTCATTCTCGTCTGGATACTAACTTGAACGCTCCCGTCGACAAAGTTGATTCTCCCATACAACGCGAAAAGGGGTCAAATTCTACCCCGGGTGGCTAGAAGCTATCTCATAAATGGGCAAAACGACGCAATGCGTGGACGGAGGAATTTCAGAAATCCCTCAGGGGCTAAAGCCCCGCGTTTTTGGCGGGTTTTTTCGGCACGGCTAAAGCCGTGCCCTTC
>DATEUS010000075.1:0-2040 GCA_035282985.1 Candidatus Acidiferrales bacterium | reverse complement strand
CACCTGCCCTTGTTGGAGTCGCCCAACGGCGTCATGGTGGTTCATGTCCTGATGGGGGTGCTGTCGGTGGGCTTGCTGGTCTTCTTCCGCTGGCGCCGCTGGCTCTAGCCCCGGCTGCTAGCCTCCCGCCCTACCCTGCTTCTCAACGAAAGGTAGCGGCGACGAATCGGTTTCAGATTCGTCGTCGGTTTTCTCTCCTGCAGCTCTTGCGCGAACCTGGGCCGCGACCTCAGTCCACGAAGCCTTGGCGGACGGCGTGAATGAAGTCGGTGTAGGCGGGCGTCTCGCCGGCGGTACGAAGCGCCAGCGCGATCTGTCCGCGGTGATAGGCTGAGTGCATGACCACGTGGAGCAGAATGTCCTCCACCGTGTTCCGCCACGACTCTCCTTTGCTGTTGATGTAGGCAATCGACTGGGCAAGCTGCGCCGGGGTCAGCCCCTCGAGGTAGTAGAACCAGAAGCGGTGCAGGTCAACCAGTTGCGTCTCGCACTGGGCCGCGCTGAGATCAGGCCAGACGGTTACGGCTTTCTTTTCCTCCTGCAAGCGCGCCAGCCAGAGCCACTCGCAGCCGACGATGTGCGCCATGAGCCGGAGCGCGTGCGGCGGCGGGCCCTCCGATATTTTGAGCGAGGCCAGCGCTTCGCAGTTGGCCCAGTGGTCGTAGCGGAAGAGCCGGTGGAGATTTTCCATCTGGGTCATTGCTAACTGCCCTCCTTCCTGTCCCGCTCATTCCTCATTGATTCTTTCCGCGGCGTAGTCCTTTTCGTAGCGCCACAGCAGCCGCTGGACCTTTCCTTTTTCATCGGTAACGAACGTGACTGCGGCCCAGAAATTCCGGTCCAGGAACCTGGTTTCGGAGAGGGGAATCAGCGGACTCGCAAAACCCTCGCTCCAGTCGAGCAATAGCTCCTCACCCTCCTGGTGAGCCGTCACGTTGATTCCTGGACGGAAGAAGTCTTGTCCGAACTGGTAGCGGCCCAGCAGCGGTGCCAGGGCCTCGGGGGGTAGAGCGACCGGCTGGATCTCGGCCGGGTCGGTGTGCGCTTCCCCGAACACGATGGCGGCGAGGTCGGCGGGAATCGGCGTAGAGATGTAGAGATTGCTGAGAACAATAATGCAGACGTCGTCATCGGTGAAGCGCTCGAGCGACGAGGTGAAGCCCGGGCTGCGGCCGTTGCTGGCGGTCACGCGGTGCCCGAAGCGGTCGCGCACGAACCAGCCGTGGGAATTCCGGTCGCCGCTTTCGGCAAACATCTTGGCGCGGCTGGCCGCCGACAGGAGCTTGTCGGTGTAGAGGGCCCGGTCGAACTTGTTGAGGTCTTCCGCCGTCGCGTAAAGCGAGCCGTTGCCGGTCTTGCTCGACCAGTCCAGGTAGGGCGCGTTTTCGAGTCCCCTGGCCCCGACGGGCGCATAGCCCGAAGCCTTGTCTTTGATGAGCGCCCCGGCGGCGCTGTGGTGGCCGCTGTCGTTCATTGCCAGGGGCTTGAGAATGTTCTCGCTGAGAAACTCTCCATACGACTGGCCGGACACTTTCTCGATGATGTAGGCCAACAGGTTGTAGTTCGAGTTGCTGTAGCGGTAGCGCTCGCCGGGGGCGAAGTCGAGCGGCTTGTCCTTGAACAGCGCCACCAGCCCGGCGGGGGTGTGGGGAAACTTTGACGCCTGCTCGTACTCGGGGAAGTCATTGATGTTGGGGATGCCGGAAGTGTGAGTGAGCAGGTGGTGGAGAGTGATGCGGCCGCCGTTGGGGTAGTCGGGAATGAATCTGGCCACCGGGTCGGAGATGCTGAGCAGCCCTCGTTCTTCCAGCAGCAGGATGGCGGCCGCGGTGAAGGGCTTGGACACCGAAGCGAGGTGGAACTTGATGGCCGGGGTGTTCGGGACGTCCAACTCGTAGTTGGCCCGGCCGTAGCCCTTGTGCAGCACGATTTTTCCCTCGCGGGCGATCAAGACCACGCCGCTGAAGTTATGGCCGTCGAGGTAGGGCTTGAGGTAGGCGTCCACCTCGGCTTCCAGCCCCGGCGCGGAGGCCGGCTGAG
>DATEUS010000074.1:0-2279 GCA_035282985.1 Candidatus Acidiferrales bacterium | reverse complement strand
CCTGATTTTGGCGTAGGAACTCACCATGTTGGGCTTCTGTCCCAGGAGCGCCCCGGCGACGCCGAAGACTGTGGCGGCCTGAGCCAGCGCAAGACTGAAGGGAAAGGCCAGGACGGCAAGAATTAGCGCTAACCGCCGGAGCCAGGAAAATGAATCCCAAAGTGCCCGCAGGTCATTGTCTTGTGCGGGCTGGGGCACACCGACGGTGAAAAGCACAAGCGCTGTCACGGCGACAACTACGACAAACAGGGGAACCGCAATCAATGCAACAAAGTGCCAAAAGTAGCGGC
Source organism: Candidatus Acidiferrales bacterium (assembly GCA_035282985.1). GTDB lineage: Bacteria > Acidobacteriota > Terriglobia > Acidiferrales > 2-02-FULL-67-57 > DATEUS01. Next base: position 1,989 of record DATEUS010000074.1, on the reverse strand, counting down.
GGTAGAGAACGAGGGCCCGCCCCAACAATCCTCTGGCGGAGACAGGAAACTCGATGGCTGGCGTCATAGCCGATTCATCCGTCGAGAAGTTGGTGGAATGATAGGGGCGGGGAGGGATGGAGTCAAGTGTACTCATGCCGACAGGCGATCTGGATGCCGTGGGGGGGCCGGCTAGAGCGACTGCATGAAAACGAAGTAGGACAAGGTCCACAAGCCGGTGGGGATGGAACCGCGTGAGCGGGCGGTGAGCACGACTTTGAAGGTGCCGCTCTCATCAATCAGAGTCTCCAGGAAACTGTTCTCGGCCTGCGCGCGGGGTTCGATCAGCGCCAGGTGGTGCAGGATGTCGTAAATCCTCTCCTCAGCAACCGTCACCGGCGTCTCCCACTCCGGGCTGCGGAACTTGAGCTGGGAATCAATTTCGTAGAAGTGCCAAGCCAGGCAGGCGCAGAAACTGACGGCGCGCTCGAAGCGCTCGTCCCAGTCGGTTGTGAGGGTTCGGGCCGGGTCGGTGGCGCGCGCCTCGGGCGGCAGGTGGGAGTCGAACACCAGCTCGACCCGCCGCTCGTCTTCGCGGGTGAACTCGCGCACCTTCAGCCGCTGGGCTTTGGCGGTGGCTTTCCAGTCTAGGCTGCGGGCGCTGTCGCCGGGCTGGTAATCGCGGATAGAGTAGAGGTCGTGGCCGCGGCCCCGGTAGAAGCTCTCCATCTCGCCGCTGATCAGCGGCAGAATTTCATAGAACTCTTCGGTGGGCTCGACCGGTGGATAGACCACCGCCTCGCTGCTGGCCGCCAGCTTCCGCGTCTTGAGCAGGAAGCCGAAGGGGAACTTGCTGCTCACCTGAAAAACATCCTGGCTGTAGCGCCCGCGCCGGGGGAACTCCAGCTCTACCTGCTGGGTGACGTGCTTGTTCCGAGGGATGTAGGGGAAGTAGACCGGCTGGCGCAATACCCGACGGCTGACGTCCTTGGCTGCCTTGGTGGAACGGGTGCGGGCCTTGGCTTTGCGCCCGGCGCCATTGGTGTCGGCCTCGCCGTGGACCGTCAGCGAGAATGACGGCAGCGTGAGCTTCAGATTCTCCAGCGTCAGCGAGGCCAGCACCGGCTGCCGGGCGAAGACGTGGTCGGGCAGCTCCAGCTCGAGCTCGATGCCGGTCAGCACCACCCGCGAAACCACGCCCGAAACCAGGATGCCGGCCAGCAGGCTGGCCAGCACCAGGAAGAGCAGGTTGTTGCCGGTGTTCAACGCCGCCAGCACGATGACAAACGTGGCCGCCAGATAAACACCGCCTTCCTTGGTGAGCTTGTAGTTGACTTGGTAGAAGAGCCACTTCAGCGGCGTGCCCCGCGCCATGGCCGGAACCAGCTTGACCGACACGTAGGCGCAGATGGCCAGGGCCAGGCTGTGGTAGAAGGCGGCCAGGCGCATCAAGCGCTGGTCGAAGGCCGCCGCCCCGTTCAGCGCCAGCACCAGGGCAATGCCCAGGAGCAACAGGGAGAGGAAGAAATTCCTGGCTCCGGTCCAGTCGTGTCCTTGCTCGAGGAAGGCGGTCCAGGCTGGGGGCAGCGAGTGGTGGCGGGCGAATTGGAGGAGTCGCTCCCGCATCGCGGTGGGGTCTGGCTACAGCGGCACTTCCGTCGAGTCCACGATCTCCTGCAAGATGGCAACGGCCTGGTCGGTCTTGCGCAGGGTAGAGGAGTACCGGGTGCTGACCACCACCCGGTGGGCGAAGAGAGGGATGACCAGTCGCTTGATGTCGTCGGGGACGCAGAAGCTGCGCCCTTCCATAAACGCCAGCGCCTGCGCAGCGCGGTGGAGCATCATCGTGCCGCGGGGACTGACGCCCAGGCTCAGATGCTCGTTCTTGCGGGTGCGGTGGACAATGGCCAGGGCGTAGTCGAGCAGGGCTTAATCCACCCGCACCTTGCGAGCCTGCTCCTGCAACTCCAGCACCTCTTCGGCGGGCAGCAGCGGCTGCAGGCGCTCGAG
>DATEUS010000073.1:0-4527 GCA_035282985.1 Candidatus Acidiferrales bacterium | reverse complement strand
AGAATCTCGTCCTTGCTGAAGAAGCCGGAGAAGCCGGGCGCGCCGGCGATGGCCAGCGTGGCGGCAAGGAAAGTCCAGTACGTGGTGGGAATCTTCTGGCGCAGTTGACCCATCTTGCGGATGTCCTGCTGGCCGTTCATGGCGTGAATCACGCTGCCGGCGCCGAGAAAGAGCAAGGCCTTGAAGAAGGCATGCGTCATCAAGTGAAAAATGCCGGCGGCAAACGCGCCCGCTCCCAGGGCCAGAAACATGTATCCAAGCTGGCTTACGGTGGAGTAAGCGAGAATCCGCTTAATATCCGTTTGCACCAGGGCGATGGTGGCGGCATAGAAAGCGGTCAGACAGCCAATGACAGCCACAATGGTCAGAGTCAGCGGCGCGTGGGCAAAAAGCACGTGCGAGCGGGCCACCATGTAAACTCCGGCGGCGACCATGGTGGCGGCGTGGATGAGGGCGCTAACCGGCGTGGGACCTTCCATGGCATCCGGTAGCCAGACGTAGAGTGGGAGCTGAGCAGACTTGCCGATAGCTCCGGTGAACAACAAAAGGGTGATGGCAGTCAGGAGTCCAGCCTGGGCGGGGAGGAAGGGTTCGGCGGCCAGGTGCCGCGCCTGAGCAAACACCGTAGTGTAGTCGAGGCTTCCAAAGGTCCAAAACAGCAGCAGAAGCGCCAGGGTGAAGCCAAAGTCGCCAACGCGGTTGACGATGAAGGCTTTCTTGCCGGCGTCGGCCGCGCTCTTCTTGTGGAACCAGAAGCCGATCAGCAGGTAGGAACAGAGTCCCACTCCTTCCCAGCCGACGAACAGGATCAGATAGTTGCCCGCCAGCACCAGCAGCAGCATGAAGAACATGAACAGGTTCAGGTAGGCGAAGAAGCGATAGCGGCCGCCTTCGTGGGCCATGTAGCCGACCGAGTAGATGTGAATCAGCAAGCCCACCCCGGTGACGACCAGCATCATGAGCAAGGAGAGCTGGTCGAGATAAAGGCCGGCCTCGATGCGGAAGGTGCCGGCCTCAAACCAGGTGAAGTAGCTGCGCACCACGGGAATGCTTTCCTCTGGGAGAGCGGCGAAAGCGAAAGCCACCCCGAGGGCGGTGGCAAACGATAGCGAGGTCGAACCGACCCCGGTGGCATAGACGGCCGCATCGGTCATCCGCCGCCCGGAGACACCCAGCAGCAAGGCCCCCAGCAGGGGCAGGATGGGCACGAGCCAGACCAATTCCAGCATCAGTTGTTTACCACTTCATCAGGTTGACGCGCTCCACGTTCAGCGAAGCGCGATTGCGATAGACCATGATGATGATGGCCAAACCTACGGCGGCCTCCGCCGCCGCCACCACGATGACAAAAAACACGAACACGTGGGCGTTGAGCTGCTGCCAGACATAGGCGAAGGCGACGAAAGCCAGGTTCACCGCGTTGAGCATCAGCTCGATGCACATGAAGATGGTCACCACGTCGCGCCGAAGCACAAAGCCCACCACCCCCAGGCCGAAAAGAATCGCGCTTAGCGCCAGATAGTAGGACACGGGGACCATAGGTGTTTGCTAGAGCTCCTTCTTGGCCAGAACAATGGCACCCAGGATGGCGATCAGGATCAGTATCGAGGTCAACTCAAACGGCAGCACGAAATCTTTGAAAAGTAGCTCACCGACAAGCCCTGTGCGCCCGACAAAGCGGTCGGGCTGCACCACAGTGTGCGGCGAGCCCCAGTAGACCAGGTAGGCCAGCTCGATTAAGAGCAGACCGCCGAGGGGAACGCCCAAGTACTTGGCCGTGCGACTGAGGTTGGTGCGCTCTTCTTCGCCGGCGTTGAGCAGCATGATGACGAAAACAAAAAGCACCATGATGGCCCCGGCATAGACAATGACCTGGATGGCGGCGATGAATTCAGCCCCCAAGAGGAGGTAGAGAACCGCCAGAGACGCCATCACCAGGATCAGCGACAGGGCGCTGTGAATGGGGTGGCGCTGCAGAATCAGGTTCAGCGCTCCCAGCACTGCCAGGCCCCCAAACACGAAGAAGAGGATGGCTTCGGGGGTCATTGTTCCGCCTTCATCCGCGCCCCTGCCAGGCCACCAGAAAACTGGTGACGACCACGTTTAGCACGGCCACCGGCACGAGGAACTTCCATCCGAAGGCCATCAATTGATCGTAGCGGAAGCGGGGCAGGGTGCCGCGGATCCAAATCATGCAGAACAGCAGCAGAGCTGTCTTGCCCAGAAACCAGAAGGGGCCCTGCACGACCTCGAGCAAAGCTGGCTGCGCCAGAAGCAACCCGGCCACGGCTAACAATCCCAGGCCGATTACGCCCATGAGGGCGCGGTGCCACATCTCCCGCAAGCGGAACACGCCGCGGAAAAAGACAACCGCCAGGCCAGCCGTGACCACCGGCGGGAGAAAGTGAGTGGCGGCCCACGCTCCCGTCTCCGGGAAGGGCGAGAGCCACCCGCCCAGGAACAATATGGTAACGAGGAAGGAAGCCGTGAAGAGGTGGGCGTACTCAGCAATAAAGAACATGGCGAACTTGATGCTGCTGTACTCGGTGTGGAAGCCGGCCACCAACTCGGTCTCTGCCTCGGGCAGGTCGAAGGGCAAGCGGTTGGCCTCGGCCACGCTGCTGACGAAGAAACAGACAAAGGCGACGAACTGGGGAAAGAGGAACCAGCGGGGCACGACGCCGCCCCAGTGGCCCGCCTGGGCGGCGATCAGTTCGCGGAGGGAAAGGCTGCCGCCCAGCAGCAGCACGCCGATGACGGAGAAGGTGAGGGCCAGCTCGTAGCTGATCATTTGGGCAGAACTGCGCAAGCCCCCGATGAGCGGATACTTGCTGTTTGACGACCAGCCGGCGAGAGCGATGGAGTAGACCCCGAGCGAGGTCACCGCCAGGATAAACAGCACGCCGATGTTGATGTCGGCGATGTACAGGCCGCTGCGGGTGCCGAAAAGCGAGAATTCGCCGGGCCCGAACGGGACCACTGCCACCGCTAGCAACGCCAGGGTCACAGCCAGAAAGGGAGCCAGTAAGTAGATAAAGCGGCTGGTGACGGTTCCCAGCATGATGTCTTCCTTGAAGAAGAACTTCAAACCGTCGGCGAGCGGCTGCAGCAGCCCATGCGGGCCGACTCGGTAGGGGCCCCAGCGGGACTGGATGTGGGCGATGAGCTTGCGCTCGAACCAGACGGCGTAAGCCACCGCGGTGAGCAACAGAAAAAGCATCACCACGATCTTGAGGATCGTAACCAGCAGCGCGGGATGGCCCGTGATCCAGTCGGTCATAGCTCGGAGCGCGGCAGCTTGCGCTCGTGTACCGAATTCAGTGTCGGGCTGTAGCGACCCAGAGTTCCCGACCTGAACAGTGAATCGTCGGTAGAGAAAACCAAGCCGGGTGGGGTCGCCGCTGGCGCGCGACCGTCGGTCGGAGCCACCAGGGCCGCTTGCCCCGCCAGCAGAGAGGCCAGCGACACCTGGTAGCCAGAGACGTGCTGGCGAATCTCCTCCAGCGCCGCTTCGGGTGTGCGCAGAGCGATGGGCCTTTGCATGGCATGGGAGAGCAGGCGGAGGATGTCAAAATCGCTGCGGGCGCCCACCGGATCCAAGGCGCGCTTCAAGCGCTGGACCTCGCCGCAGGTGTTGGTCAAGCAGCCTTCTTTTTCATAGGCACAGGCCGCCGGCAGCACCACATCAGCCACCTGGGCCGTCTCGGTGGGAAACAACTCATGGACGATGATCAGTTCCGGGTTTCCCAGCCCCGAGCGGCTGTTTTGCAGGCCAAAGCTCCTGATCGGGTTGGCTCCCACGACGTACAGCGCGCGCAGTTTGCCGCCGGTCAACATCTGGCGCGCGTCGAACCCCAGCTTCTCCGGCAAAGTTGTTTTCCATATCTGCTGCCACCGCTCCCGCGCTGTGGGGTCGCCAACCGACCCGTAGCCAGGCAAACGGTCGGGCAGCAGTCCCATGTCGGCAGCGCCGCGGGAGTTGGCGTAGTCGCCCAGAGCAATGTAGCGGGTTCGCCCGGGGAGCTTGTGGCCAAACTCAACCAGACGCTTCACGGCGGGGCCATGAATCTCGGCGCCGAAGAGGACAATGACGTCGTGCTCTTGCTCCAACGCCGCCCGGAGAGCGCCCAGAGTTTCCTGGGTGCTTCCGTCCAGTGTGCTGCTGGCACCGAGCAAGCTTTCAATCGCAGCCTCGACTCCGGCAGAGACGGTGACGTACTGCTTGGCCTGGCGCCGCAGCTTGATTTCACGCGTATTGATGACGTAGAGCCGCGTCCCACGCTGCCGCACTGCGGCGCGAATGTTGTAAGCCAGCAGCGGGTGATTGTGGGTGGGGTCGTTGCCAATCAGCAGGATGGCAGAGGCGCGGGTCAGGTCGCCTGAGGCGGCGTAGCCCGCAGTGTCACCGCCCAGGGCGGAGACCAGCGCAGCGTAGTCGGCTGTGCGGTGGTGGTCGATGTTGTTGGTGCCGATGACGGTGCGGGCGAAGCGCTGCAGCAGATAGTTCTCTTCATTGGTGGTGCGGTT
>DATEUS010000072.1:0-5408 GCA_035282985.1 Candidatus Acidiferrales bacterium | reverse complement strand
GGAGCAGCCGCTGGCGGCGCGGCTCCTGGCCGGCTTGTGCTACCGCGGGGCTGACCATCTGGTGTGCATTTCCCATGCGGTTCGGAGAGCGATGTTTCCGGCCGAGGCGCGCAGCCAGAAGATATCGGTGCTGCACGATCCGGTTCCGGATGTGACCCGGCACGAGCCAGGCAACGAAGCACTTCGCCGCGAGGTGCGCGCCCGCTTAGGGATTGCCCCGGACGCTTTCGTCATCGGAATGATTTCCAAGTTTGTCGACCGGAAAGGGCACCGGAATTTCGTAGAACTGGCGGCGGAACTCGCCCGGCTGGGCTTCCACGACTTCAGGTATCTGATGGTGGGCGGTAAGGTGGAAGGCTATGAGAAATACTACGACGGAATTCGGGCCTTCATTCATCGCAATGGGCTGGATTCTTCCATGGTGTTGACCGGCTATGAACACGACATCACTGGCATGCTGGAAGCGATGGACGTTTTCGTGCATCTGCCGGATTGGGAAGAGGCCCTGGGGGCGGTGGTGATGGAAGCCATGGCCGTGGAGAAGCCCGTGGTCGCCTTTGATTGCGGTGGTATCGGAGAGCTGATCGCCGATCGGCAAACCGGCTGCCTGGTGCCAAAGGGAGATATAGCCGCGGTAGCCTCTCGCATTGTCGAATTGCACAGCGATCCATTGCGGCGGAGGACGATGGGGCGTCGTGCCCGCGAGGCCTTGCTCCGCGAATTTTCTTTGGGTCGGTACATCCAGGACGTTCACAAGCTGTATGATTCACTTCTCGTCGGTGTACGGGCACAGCGCTGATGCAGTTTTCAACGCCCAGGGAAGGTAGGCTGTGAGCAGGGCAGCGATTCTGAAGTTCATTCCGACCGAGATCGATGCCGCCGTCCGGCAGGGGTTCGAATGGATCGGCTGGACGAAATGGGTGTCGAGCGGCGCCCGCGTATTCATCAAACCGAACCTGACGTACCCCTTCTACCGACCCGGGGTGACCACCTCGCCCGAAGTGCTGGCCTCTCTTGCGAAGCTGCTGCGCGAGCGCACGGACAACATCACCATCGGAGAATCGGATGGAGCCTCCTATGCCTGGAAGGCGGAGGAATCGTTCGCGGCGCTGCGGCTGGAGGCACTGACGCAGAAATACGGTGTCAGGCTGGTGAACTTGAGCCAGGTGCCCGCAGAGCCGGCCGAGACGGAGATCGCGGGCCGCCCGGTGCGGGTGGTCCTACCCTCGTTCCTTCTGCATGAGACCGACGTGTTCATTACCGTGCCGGTACCGAAAGTGCATGTGATGACGGGCGTCAGCCTGGGCTTCAAGAACCAGTGGGGCTGTCTCCCCGATGTGAAGCGGCTCCGACACCATCCCGAGTTCCGCCACTATGTGCTGGGGATCAATCGGTTGCTGCGAACGCAGCTTTGCCTCTTCGATGGCACCTACTTTCTGGACCGGACAGGGCCCATGGACGGCGAGCCCGTACGGATGGATCTGGTTGTTGCTAGTGACGACCCGGGCGCGGGCAGCTTGGTGTGCTGCGAGATCATGGGACTGGATGCAAAGAAGATCGCACACTTGCGCTTGGCCCAGCGGGTGGGAATGATGCCGGCGCGGATCGCAGACGTCGAACTTAACGCTGCCCCCGCGCAGTTCCGTACGCGCCAATTCCGCCTGCGCCGGTCGTTCTTGCACTACGCCGCCGCGGCGGCCTTCCGGTCCCGCTGGGCAACCAGGGTGGCGTACGACTCCCGGCTGGCCAAGCCCCTCCACGAACTGCTCTACATCTTCCGCGGTCGGCCCGAGGACCTCAGCCCGAAGTGGTAGACGCTGGCACCTGAGGGTGGTCAGCGTTCAGCGAGTTGGCGCAGGAGGGCAGCGTAGCTGGCGCCGACGGTGTGCTTGGAGTAGTTCTCCACCAGGTGCTGTCGGCCGTTCTCACCCATCTGCTTCCGTATCGTTTCATCGGCGCGCAGGTTCAGAATGGCCTGGGCGATTTCCTCGGCGTTCCCGGGCTCGACCACAAGGCCGCACTGGGCTCTGCGGATCAACTCAGCCGGATCCGAGTCGGTATCCAGCGCAGCCACCACAGGCCGGGCGGCGGCCATGAGGCCATAAATACGGCTGGGGAAGGAAGCGTGGGCGATGCCCGGCCGAGTCGTCACCACTCCTACGTCCGCCGCTGCCAACATCAAAGGAAGCATCTCCGTTGGCTGCGGCGGCAGGAGCCGCATGTTGCGCAAGCCGGCCGCTTCCGCTGTGCGCATCAGACGTGCTCGTTCCGATCCGGCTCCGGCCACCAGGATGATGATGTCAGAACACGACTCCAGCCGCTTGGCCACAGGGACCAGGACTTCGGTGCCGCGGGTGAAGCCGATATTGCCGGCGGCCAGAACCACAAACTTGTCCAACAGGTCGTGCTGCAGGGCAAAGGGGTTGTCGCGCGGCCCCGGCTGCACAAGTTCCTGGTCGGCGAAATTAGGAATGACCCAAATCTTCTGCGCCGGCACCCCCTTGGAGAGAAGGTTGCGCTGGAAACCCGGCGTAATAACGGTGATTGCATCCGCCAAACGGAAGACCCACCGCTGCAGGAGATCGACCAGCCGGATGAGCAGACCGGAAGGAGCAACACTGGCGCCGGCGTAGCCTTCAGGAAACAGGTCCTGGGCGTTGTACACCAGGCGGCTGCCGCGGAACCAACGAACCAACGCCCCAACGAAGCCCAATAGGAAGGGCGGCGAAACCACCAGCACTACGTCCGCTCGAGGAGCGAGCAGGCAGGCCGGCGTGGCGGTGAGGAGAAAAGAGCTGTAGTTCAGCAGCTTGGGGAGCACGCCGTCGCTCTTGGGATAGGCATAGCAGCGTGTGACCGCTACCCCGTCGAGGACTTCGCGCACGTAGAGGCGGCGCCGGTAGCGGGCGGGTACCTCCGGCAGGCGATAGTGGGGGGTGCCGGCCACCACCTGCACCTCGAATCCATCGGCAGCAAGCATACGGGCGAGTTCGGTGACGATGGGCGCGTTGGCGGTAATCTCCGGGCTGTAGTAGAGGCTCAAAACCAGCACCCGGATGGGACCGCTGTTCTCGCCGCCCTCGGACTGTTCCGCTGCTACCATCTGGTTGCTTCGTAGGCCGTTCTTCCCGCCACATTGTATGGCGTACTGGGCGCGAGGTTGTATAATTCGTTTTCTTGGCGGCCCTGAAGCACCGCGACGTGAGGGAGTTCTTTCCGTCCAGTCCTGGCAGGGTTCGAGTGTGCGGATCGGGATTAAGCACTAGGGAGGGAGGACACTCGCAAGCTAGGTGGGGAGAATGTTTGAATGGACGCCCGAGTACTGGCAAGGATGGCGCGAATCCAGCAATCCTTACCGACAACTGAAGTCTCGACGCGACCGCGAACTAGCCGTAGACCTCCTGCAGCTTGTCGAGGGAGACACCGTGCTGGAAGTGGGCTGCGGCTACGGCTGGACAACGCAAGCGCTCGTCAGTGCCGCCACGCTTCGATGGGTGGGCGTCGATGCCTCTTTGGCCATGCTGCGCGCCTTGCGGGATAAGGTTCTGTCCGGCAAGAATGGCGTTGTGGTTGCCGACGCGCTGCGGCTTCCGTTTACGGACGCGGCGTTTGACAAGGTTCTGTGCAACGGCGTCTTGCCGCATCTGGAGGATGAAGTCGCCGCCCTGCGAGAAATGGTGCGCGTGCTCAGCCCCGGAGGGCTGTTGGTGGTCAGTATGAACAACGCGCTGGCCCCCTACGCCCTGCCTGTGCAGCTTCGCAACCTGCCCCGCAATAGGCCCCGGCAGCGATTTCACTTTCCGAGTACGTGCTTGAAATGGCTGGCGGCTCTCGGTCTGCGGACAGACAGGGTCAAAGGCGACGGTATTCTCTCAACGGTGGCGCTGGCCTGGGGGCGGCTGAGCTTTCCCCCCAAGTTTGCCTTTCGTCCTCTCGCCGCCCTGGATAGGTTGGTGCTCGATCGCGTGCCGTGGCTGGCCCATGAATTGTGGTTTGCAGCGACGAAAACCTCTCAAGGCGAAGCGGCCCACACTGCCTCTCGGTTCCCTGGGGAGGCAACGACGTGAAGACACTCGAAGCAGCTTCGAGGAGACACCGATGAGCTGGGAAGGGCGCGAGGTGCTGGTCACGGGGGGCGCGTCCTTCATCGGCTCTCACCTGGTGGATGCGCTGGTCACGCGCGGCGCCAGGGTGCGGGTGGTGGACGACCTTAGCAGCGGCAAGCCGGAGAACATCCGTCATCATGTTGACGCTGGCCGCGTGGAATTCCTTCAGGGCGACTTGCGGAAACAGGGGATTTCCGAGCAGGCGGTCCGAGGCATTCAGCTCGCCTTCCATCTGGCAGCGGACCACGGTGGCCGCGGCTATGTCGAGCAGCACCAGGCGGGGCCGGCGTCGAATCTGCTGCTGGACGGCCTGGTCTTTGCCGAAGCCCTCAGGGCCGGGGTGGAGAAGGTCGTATTCGCGTCCTCGGGGTGCGTCTATCCCAACTCCCTCCAGGCCGATGTGAAGAAGGAAATCTATCTCACCGAAGATCTGGTCACGCCGCCTTATGATGCCGACAACATGTATGGCTGGGCCAAGCTGATGGGGGAGCTGACCCTGCGGGCGTATTGCCGCGAGCGCGGGCTGAAAGCTGTTTCCTGCCGCTATTTCACCGTCTACGGCCCGCGGGGTGTGGAGAACCACGCCGTGATGGCCATGATCGCCCGAGCTTTTGTGGGGCAGAACCCGTTTGAAGTGTGGGGAGACGGAACCCAGGTGCGCAACTGGACTTACGTCGGCGACATCGTGGAGGGGACCCTTCGGGCAGCCGAAAAGATTGATGACGGCAGCGGCATCAACCTGGGCACAATGGAGCGCGTGCGCGTGATTGACGCTGTCAAGATGGTCCTTGAGTACACCGGCCACCAGGCTGAGATTCAACTCCAGCCTGACAGGGCGACCGGTCCGCTGAACCGCGTAGCGGACCCCTCGCTGGCGAAGAAGCTGCTGGGCTGGGAGCCGCAGGTGCCATTCCGCGAGGGGCTGAAGCGCACCATTGACTGGTACGTCGCGAACAAAGACAGGCAATCGGTTCGGCGCAACCTGGAGAGGATGCTCACCGAACGCTGACCCGAACCGGCTACGGCAGGACTACTTCCAGGGCCTCTTCGTATTTCTTGAACGGTGGAATGACATAGGCGCCGGCGGCCACCGTGCGCGCCCAGGCAAAAAGTTCCCGCGCGAGGCCGAAGCCCTCGTCGCGGGCACGGCTGCCGGCGGCTTCGAGCCGCTTCAGCACGTGGTTCGGGACCACGATGCCCGGCACTTCGTTGTTCAGGCGCACAGCTAGCTTGTGGCTACTGAGCGGCCAGATGCCGATGAGAACCGGGATGGGCGGCTGGCCCCCCAGGCGCTTCAGGAAA
>DATEUS010000071.1:0-2567 GCA_035282985.1 Candidatus Acidiferrales bacterium | reverse complement strand
AACACCGGCGCGCCCACCACCGCGGTCACCGCGCCCACCGGCAGCTCCGTCGGAGCCACCACTGTGCGCGCCAGCGTGTCGGCCGCCAGCAGCACCACGGCGCCGGCCTCCGGCGCCAGCAGCCCCGCCAGCAGTTTCAGCAGGGTGGACTTGCCCGAGGCGTTGGGCCCGATGATGGCCAGCAGCTCGCCGCGATGGAGCGAAAAGTTCAGCGGCTCCAGCCGGAAGTGCCCATAGCTGAAAGCCAACTGCCGCGCTTCCAGGCAAACCGGCCGCAGAGCCTCCGCGCTCATCTCTGTCCTCCTGTCTCCGCTGTGGGCGTTGGCCCGCCCAGACGAAACCGCAGCAGATAGATGAACACCGGCGCGCCCACCACCGCCGTCACAGCGCCTACAGGAAGCTCCGTAGGCGCCACCACGGTCCGGGCGAGGGTATCCGCCGCCACTAACACCACCGCTCCGCCCAGCGCACTGGCCGGCACCAGCAGGCGGTAGTCACTCCCGAAGAGCAGCCGCACCAGGTGCGGCACCAGCAGGCCCACGTAGCCAATGGCGCCGCTGACGGAGACAGCGAGCCCAGTGGCCAGCGACGCGGCTAGATAGACCACCAGCTTCGTGCGCCGAACGTTGACGCCCAGCGCCTCGGCCTCCACTTCGCCGCTGAGCAACAGATTCAAGTCACTGGCCAGCAGATAGATCAACCCGATGGGCGCGAGCGTAGCCAGTCCCAGCCAGCGCAGGTCGAGCGGCGTCGGGCTGCTGAGGTCTCCCATCAGCCAGAAGGTGGCCCCGCGCAGGTCGCGAGCGGAGAGGAAGTTCAGCAGGAAGGTGATGATGGCGGAGAGAAACGAGGCGGTGATGACGCCCGCCAGCAGCAGAGTGTATGGTGCTAGTTGTCCTCCGCGCTGGCCAAGATAATAGACAGCGGCGATGGTTAGCGTCGCACCCACGAACGCCGCCACCGGGCTGGCAACCAGGAACTGCGCCGCCAAGGCCAGCGAGAGAATCGTGCCCAGCGCCGCCCCGCTCGAAACTCCCAGCACGTACGGGTCGGACAGCGGGTTGCGCAGCAGCGCCTGGAAAGCGGCTCCGGCCACCGCCAGCGCGGCGCCCACAATGATAGCCAGCAGCAGACGAGGCAGACGCACAGCGAACAGGATCAAGTTGTGCTCCGGCGTCAGGCTACTGGGGCGGAAGGTCAAGGCCTCCCAGAGCGCGGCGCCAACCTGGTGCGCTGGAATGGACGCCCCGCCCACCAGGAGTGCCACAAAGCTCAGCACGACCAGGATGCCGGCCAGTAACAGGCATACACGCACGGTATGTTTCCAGGTCAGAACCGTGGGGCTCAATTTGTGGCCGCCTCCAGCAAAATGATTTCAGGGTGAAGGGCCCGCGCCAGTTCTTCGATAGCTTCGACGATCCGCGGCCCGGGCCGCAGCACCGCGTCTTCGAGCCAGACGATGCGGCGCTCTTCCACTGCACGCACTTGCCCCCAGGGAGGGCCCTCGGCGAGCCGCGCCAACGCGGCTTCCAGACCGAAAGTACGCGGCAAAACCAAGTAGTCGGGGTCGCGCTCAATCACGAACTCAAGGCTCAGCCGGGGCCAGTCCTGGTGCAGGTTCGCGGTCACCGACTCCGCTCCCGCTCGGCTCAGCACGTCGTTGAGGAAAGTATCGCTGCCCACGGTCAGCAGCGGTTCCAGCCAGAGCACAAACAAGACCCGCGGCCGCTGGGTCTGTTGCAGGCGCGCCGCCAGCACCGCCAGGCGAGTCCGCATCTGTTTCGCAAGCGCCTCGCCTGCCTCGGGGACGCCGAGCAGTTCGGCGACGTCCTGGATGGAGGCAAGGATCTCCTCCACCGTGCGGGCCTCGACCCCATAGAGAGGGATGCCGGCGCGCTCGAGCGCCTCCACGGTCTCCCGCCGGTTACCGGCCGTGGTGCCCAGCACCACATCCGGCCTGAGCTCGATGATTCCTTCCAGACTCGGATTCAGAACGTCCCCAACCTTGGGCTTGGCCCGCGCTGCCGGCGGGAAGTCGCAGAGGTTGGTGACACCCACCAAGCGCCCTTCCAAGCCTAGGGCGTAGACAATCTCGGTCAGGCTGGGGGCCAGAGACACAACGCGTTCAATGCGCGTTGGCAGGCGCAGTACCCGGCCGGTCTGGTCCACTACTGTGCGGGTCGGCCTTTCGGTGGCGCTTAGCGTCAGGGGCAGGCAGAGAAGCGCAGCCGCCAGCAACGGCGCCGCTGGCCCCGTCCTCCGCCCGTGTTCGTCTGCACGCATCGCAGGCACAAAAAAAGCCTCAACTCTCGCCGGGAGGGTTGAGGCGATTGCGGCCGCTGACACTCTCTCGCGCGAAGAGTGCTCTGGCGCGGGCTCAGTCGGGTCTCCTGACTGACGGCTCCCTCGCGGGTTGAGGCGCTTCCTCTCCCGACCCTCCAGGTCGGGAATCCTTCCCGGCCAGCCCGCCGGTGCGGGAGTACCAGTGGCCCAGGAAGCGCAGCCGATCACAGTGGCGGGACCGTGGCGGATTCGCACCGCCTTCCCCGGCACTGAGCCCTGCCTGC
>DATEUS010000070.1:0-2957 GCA_035282985.1 Candidatus Acidiferrales bacterium | reverse complement strand
CGCCCCCTGCCACTCCAACGCCGAGCACATGAAGGCCTACGGCATTCCCACCGACCAGTTGGCCAGCTACCGCGCCAGCGTCCACTTCAAGACCCTGGAAGGCGGCGATCTCTCCGCCCCCACGTGCGCCACCTGCCACGGCAACCATGGCGCCGCCCCGCCGGGCGTGGCCTCGGTCGAACGCGTCTGCGGCACCTGCCACGTCTTTCAAGAACAACTCTTCGACCAGAGCCCGCACAAGCCCGCCTGGCAGGCCATGGGATTCGCCACCTGCATCACCTGCCACGGCAACCACCGCATCGAGCATCCCACCGACGCTCGCATCGGCACCGGCGAAGACTCCTTTTGCGTCACCTGCCACGTCGAGGGTGACCCGGGCTGGCAGACGGCGGCGAAAATCCACGGCGACCTGACCACGCTCGACTCCTCCTTGCAGCAGGCCGTCGCCATCCTCGACCGCGCCGAGCGCGCCGGGATGGAGGTGGGCGAAGCCCGCGTCATTCAGGCCAACGCCCACGAGCAGCTCATCAAGGCCCGGGTCGAGGTTCACACCTTCAACGCTCCCCGCGTGGAAACCATCACCCAGAACGGCCTGAAGCTCACCGAGCAGGTCCGCGCCGCCGGCGAGCAGGCGCTGAAGGATTTGGCCTTCCGCCGCAAGGGCCTGGCGCTTTCGCTCATCATCATCGCTCTGGTCGTCCTCAGCCTCTGGCTCGTCATCCGCGAACTCGAGCGCCGCAAACCCATCACCTGATCCGCGCCGCCACTGCCAACTCGTGCTTTTGGACCGCAGGCGGCCCGCAGGCTAATCGTGTGACCCGAAGCCGCTTTGGGTAGAATCGGGAAACCCACGGAGCACCCTATGCCGCGCCCCCTTCTGGCGGCTGCGACCGCCGGGTTGACTGCATTGCTTCTCGGCTCGGTCACCGTTGCTATAGCCCAGCAAACGCCACCTCTTCCGCTCTCCGCCCTGAACGAAGAACTTGCCTCCTACGCTTTTGAGAGCCCCACAACCGCCCACCAAGCTCCCGCGCTCAAGGAGTTACCCCGGACCATCCTGCACGACCAGAGATTCCTCTGGTTACGACCCCTGCGGATGCGACGCAGCGATCTCCCCTGGGCCGGAGCCATCTTCGCCACCACTGCCGGGCTCCTCGCCATCGACCGCCCCGTGGGCCAGGAACTCTCCGACTCGCCGCCGGGCGCCGGCTTTGCCTTCAGCCACCGAGTCGGACAACTCGGCGGAGCCTTCACCGATTTCGGCCTTGCAGGTGCTTTCTATCTGGTCGGTCGCTGGCGAGGGGATGACCGGGCCGGCACTACTGGGCTACTGGGTTGGCGGGCGGTCGCCGACAGCCTGATTGTTGTTGAGATTCTGAAGGTGGCCACGCAGCGGCCCCGTCCCACCCGCGACGATGGTCGCTCCCGCAATCACAACGCTGACGGAGAATTCTTCACCAGCGGCCGCTCCTTCCCCTCTGGCCACGCTGCCGGCGCCTGGGCGCTGGCAACTGTGGTCGCCCATCAGTACCGCCACCGCCGCTGGGTGCCGCCGACCACCTACAGCCTGGCTGCCCTCGTTGCTGTTTCGCGCGTCACGGAACGGAAACACTTCCCCGCCGACGTTTTTGTTGGCAGTGTCCTCGGCTATCTGATTGCCCGCCACGTCGTTCATTCGGCCAGTCCCGCCTCTCCCGAGCTCCAATCCCGCTGGATTCTTCTCCCCTCTGCGGGGCCCCGGGGTGAAGTGGGCCTCACACTCTTGTTGCAGTTTTGAGTTCGGTGGGTGCGTGCCCGTTCTTCCCTAGCGTGAGGGATAGCACCAAACGGATGGCTGAGCTTCACGCCCACCACAATGTTGCGGGGAAAGGCGCAGGCCTGAGCAAAAAGCCGCTGTTCTCTCCGCGCGCGCCCACGGATTACTCGTGTTTAATCAACAAGATAAATAGGCCCTCCGGCTGGTACGGCGATTGCACAGGCAGGCACAGTGGCCCGCGTGATGCCGCAACAACTGACACGCCTGCTGGTCGTCTTTGCTGTGCTGGTTGCTGGTCTGGTGATAACCCGGCATTTTCTGACGCCGGAGACGTTCGGCGAGCGGGGTCACTACCGCGCCGCCGCAGTCGACACTGTCACCGCCCAGCCGATTCAGTATGCCGGGCGCGAAGCCTGCGCCCTCTGTCACACTGAGATTTTCGAGGCCCACCGCGAGGCCCGCCACCAGAACGTGTCCTGCGAGGTCTGTCACGGCCCGGCGGCGGCGCACACCGAAGCCCCCAGCGAGAACCCGCTGCCCGCTCCCCGGGAGCGGGGCTACTGTCCGCTCTGCCACGGCTACAACCCCAGCCGGCCGACTGGCTTCCCGCAGATTGATCCGGTCAGCCACAACCCGCTTAAAGCGTGCATCAGTTGCCACAACCCGCACCAGCCCGAACCCCCGCACGTGCCCGAGGAGTGCAGCGCCTGCCACGGCGAGATTGCCCGGGCCAAGGCGGTCTCCCATCACGTCTTGCTCCCCTGCACTCGATGCCACAACACGCCGGTGCAGCACAAAATCACGCCGCGAGCCGTGCGCCCCGAGAAGCCCCGCAATCGGGTTTTTTGCGGCGGCTGCCACGCCCAGGACGCTCCCAGCCCCGAGGAGATTCGCCGCGTCGACATGGAAACGCACGGCGGCCGCTACCTCTGCTGGCAATGCCACTACCCACACTATCCGGAACTGGAATGATGGAAGAAGAGAAGCTGCCCCACGACGCACGCGGTGACGAAGAGGAGTTCTCCGAGCGGCGCCGCGCCTTCCTGCACACCTGCTCCCTGGCCGCCCCGCTTCTTCTGCTGGCCCTCCGCGAAGCTGCTGTAGCCTGGGCGCTGGAGGATGCCCCCTATAATCCGCGCGAACACTACTACGGCATGGGCGTGGACATTGACCGCTGCATCGGCTGCGGCCGCTGCGTCGA
>DATEUS010000069.1:0-6994 GCA_035282985.1 Candidatus Acidiferrales bacterium | reverse complement strand
GTCGGGCCTCCGACACGTCGTGTCGAGAGCAACCCCGACACTCCCCCCCTCCCCCTGCTCTCCCCCAGCCGGGCCGCGATCTCCCTCCTGTGCTTCTCGCTCAGACACAGCAGCTTGGCTAGGGGGATACGATGAACCTTTCCTATTCCACGCCCTGCTGCGGTTTGACAGAAGGGAAATGGGCCGGTATGATTTGTTCTTGCGCCAAATCGCCGCCAGAGAGTCGGAGGGACGGGTCTATGGGAGGTCAAAGAGCCAAGTTCATTCTGGGCGCGCTGATCATCCTGGGAGTGTTGGCCTGGCTGGGCATCAGCGGTTACCAGGAAAGCAAGACCTACTATGTCACCCTCCCCGAGCTCCGCGCCGAAGGCGACCGCGCCCACTCCCTGCGTCTGCGGGTGGCCGGGAACGTCGTGCCCGGGTCCATCCGCCGCCAGCAAGGCCAGGTGCTTTTTACTCTCTACCAGGAGGACGACCGCCTGGAGGTGATCTACAAGGGCAAGGAGCCCTTGCCCGATACCCTGGTGGATGAGGCTCAGGCCATCGTCACCGGGCGCTACACCCCCGACAACGTTTTCGCGGCCGAGCAAGTGCAAGCCAAGTGCGCGTCCAAGTATGAAGCCCTGCCGCCGGGAGCGAAGCCGGCCTCAGCCGCGGCCGACTCCTACACCAACTAAATGGACTCCCTCGGAAGTTTTGCCCTCCTCCTGGCCTTCGCCTTTTGCCTCTACTCCATCGCCGCCGCCTTGATCGGCGAGTGGAAGCAGAAGCCGCTGCTGCAGCAGAGCGCCGAGCGCGCCGCTCTGGCCGTGGGTGGACTAGTCGTGGTAGCCACCTTCTCCCTGCTGGTCCTGCTCCTGCGCGACGACTTCAGCCTCGCCTACATCGCCTCCCACAGCAACCGCGCCCTGCCCCTCTACTTCAAGTTCGCCGCCCTTTGGGCCGGGCAAGAGGGCTCCCTGCTGTGGTGGAGTTGCCTGCTCGCTGTTTTTTCCATGACAGCTATCCTGATCAACCGCCGCCAGTACCGCCACCTGATGCCCTACGCCATGGCGACAATGATGACCGTGCTGGGCTTCTTCCTGGTGCTCAATAATTTTGTCGCCAGCCCCTTCCGTCTGCTGGCCAGCGAAGGCCCCACCGGGTTGCAGGTCTTCGTTCCGCCTGATGGCGGCGGCCTGAATCCGCTCCTGCAGCACCCGGCCATGGTCATCCATCCGCCTATGCTCTACCTGGGCTTCGTGGGCTTTACCATCCCCTTCGCCTTTGCCTTCTCCGCCCTCATCACCCGCTCCAAGGGCGAGCAGTGGATTCACATTACCCGCCGCTGGACCATGATTGCCTGGGGCTTCCTCACCATTGGCGTCCTGCTCGGCGGCCGCTGGGCCTACGCCGTGCTGGGTTGGGGCGGTTACTGGGGCTGGGACCCGGTCGAGAACGCTTCCCTGCTCCCTTGGCTGACCGGCACTGCTTTTCTGCACTCGGTGATGATGCAGGAGAAGCGCGGCATGATGAAGGTCTGGAACATGACCCTCATCTTCGCCACTTTCTTCCTCTGCATCTTCGGCACCTTCCTCACCCGCAGCGGCGTGCTCAGTTCCGTTCACGCCTTCGCCCAGTCCGCCATCGGACCCTATTTCGCCGGTTTCCTCATCCTCAGCATTCTCTTCAGCACCTTCATCCTGCTGCGGCGGCTCGACTTCCTCAAGAGTGAGAACCGGCTCGACTCCCTGATTTCCCGGGAGTCGAGCTTTCTCTTCAATAACCTCATTCTGCTGGCGTCCTGCTTTGCCGTGCTCTGGGGCACACTTTTCCCCCTGCTTTCCGAAGCTGTGCGCGGGGTGAAGATCAGCGTCGGCGCCCCCTACTTCAACAAGGTCCAGATTCCCATCGGCATCTTCCTGCTCTTCCTCACCGGGGTGGGGCCGCTCCTTGCCTGGCGGCGGACTTCGGTGGAGAGCCTGCGCCGGAACTTCACCCGCCCGCTGCTTTTTGGCGCCGCGGTCGCGGTAATTAGCTTCATCCTGGGCGCGCGAAACCTCTACGCATTGATGACCATTTTCATGGCCTTCTTCGTCCTCGCCACCATCGCGATGGAGTTCCACCGCGGGGCCCGTGTGCTGCGGCAGAAAACCGGCCAGGGCTGGGCCGGCGCCGTGGTCGAGCTCACCCGCCGCAACACGCGCCGCTACGGCGGCTACGTCATCCACTTCGGCATCGCCCTGATGTTCATCGGCTTCGTCGGCAACGCCTTCACCGCCCACGAGCAGGCCGAAGTGGTGCCGGGCGACGAGATCAATGTGCGCAATTACCGCTTCGTGGTGCGCGACTTCGAAGACAAGGAGAACGACAACTTCGCCTCCAGCCGCGCCCGCATCGACGTCTTCAACGGCCGCCGGCTCCTCACCACCATGTACCCCGAGCGCCGCCTCTACAAAGCCAGCCAGCAGCCCACCACTGAAGTGGCCATCCGCCCCCGCCTCAACGAGGACATCTACCTGGTGTTTGCCGGCATGGCCGAGGACTCGGGGCGCGCCGTGATTCAGATTTACATCAACCCGCTGGTCAACTGGGTGTGGATCGGTGGCGCCATTATGGTGTTGGGCACGATCATTGCTCTCATCCCCAGCCGCACGCCGCCCCCGGCCCAGGCGCGCCGCCGCCGGAAGAAAGAAGCGGAGGAGTACGACAGTGTTGCCGCTGACGACTAAGAAGGTTCTGGGCGTCGCGCTGGTCATCGGGCTGCTGCTCGCCGCCCTCCCACTGGCCTTGCCCGCCCAAGACGCCCCAGCGGTCGACAAGGAAGCCTTCAACCGCATCTCCGACAAGCTCATCTGCCAGTGCGGCTGCAATTACGGTTTACGGCACTGCCCTCACTTGCAATGCCCGTCGGCGCCGGTGATGCGCGCGGCCATTCAGGAAAAGCTGGCCGCTGGGCTTTCCGAGTCCGCGATCATCGAAGCGATGGTGGCCCAGTTCGGCCCCGCTGTGCTGGCGGCTCCGCCGGCGGAAGGCTTTAACCTCACCGCCTGGGTGATGCCTTTTGTCGCTCTGCTACTGGGGCTCTGGGTTGCCGTGATCGTCGTCCGCCGCTGGCGCCGCCGCCAACCAGCTCCTGCCGCCGAGCCCGCGCTGGTCGACCGCTACCGCAGCCAGATCGAGGCGGAGATGAAACACCTAGAGGAATAACCGGCGATGCTGCTCCTAGCTTGCGCCACCCTGGCCCTGGCAGCGCTGGTCTACGTCTTCTGGCTGACGCCGGAGCCCGTCCGGGTCAAGTCCCGCGCCGAGCGGGAGCGGGAGTACCTGGTGGAGAAACGCGCCGTCCTCTATGAAAACCTGCGCGACCTGCACCTCGAATACCGCATGGGCAAGCTCTCCGACGCCGACTACCAGCAGATGAAGAGCCGCTACCAGGAGGAGCTGGCCGCGCTCCTGCGCGAGTTCGAGGAGAAGCTGGAGTTGCCCCCGCTAGTGGCCGCCCCCGTTCCCGGCCGCTGCCTGCGCTGCGGCAGGGACAACCCGGTGGAGAACCGCTTCTGTGGCGCCTGCGGCGCGGAACTCCCCTCTGCCAACGCTCAAGCATGAAACGTTCGTCCCGCAACTTCGCCTGCATCGTGGTGACGGTCGCCGCCCTGAGTTTTCTGGCCTCTTCAGCCTCCGCCGCCGAGATTCGCGGTCGCGTCACTAACGGCACCACCGGCAGGCCCGTGCCGGGCGTCTTCGTCAACCTGCTGGCGCTGCGGGGCCAGATGGTTCCTGTACGCGAGACTGAAACAGACGCCGAGGGCCGCTTCCGCATGGTGGTGGCGGCCAATCCGAATGAGCGCTTCCTGGTTCAGGTTCCCTTCCAGGGAGTCATCTACACCCAGCCGGCGGTCTTCACCAGCGGAGAAACAGTCACTGCCGACCTCGAAGTGTTCGAGGCCGGCGCTCGCCCCCAGGACATCGAGCTCGAAGCTCACACCATCTTTCTTGAGCCGCACAGCGACCACCTGCGCGTCACCGAATTCTATGCCCTGCGCAACGCCACCACGCCGCCGCGCACCGTGGCGCCCGACGCCGGCAGCTTCCGCTTTGCCTTGCCCGGAACGGTGGGCGACCTGCAAGTGAGCGCCGGCAAGCCCGGCGGCATTTCTCTCCGCCAGGCGCCGCAAGCGACGGAAACGCAGAACACCTACGCCATTGACTACGCCTTCAAGCCCGGCGAAACCGAAATCCAGGTCAGCTATGCCCTCCCCACCAGCGGCGCGACCATTGACCTCACCCTGCCCCTTCTTCTGCCCACCTCACGGCGGCACATCGCCATCCCCAAGCAGGGGGTCACGCTGGAGGGAAAAGACTTGAAGGAAATCCAACAGACCCAGGCGCCTCAGGTGCGTGTCTTTTCCGTGGCCGCGGCAGCGCCGGCCAACCTGCCGCTGCGGCTGGAAGTGGACCCGGAGGCGCTGCGGGCCGCTTCGGTGACGCCCGAGACTAGCGCGGCCGCCCCCGCCAGCGAGAGCCAGGTGCAGATCATTCCCCATCCCATCAGCCAGGCGCAGTCGTACATTGTGGTTCTCCTGCTGTTCATTCTCTCTCTGGGCTTGTATTATCTGTATTCGCTTCAACCGGCCCCTAGCGGAACCGATGCCACCTCCTCCAAGTCCGACAGCAAGGCCGCCCGCCCCGCCAGTGGCGGGGCCCGCGGCGAGCGCCCCACTCACGACTAGCCCCCGGCTCGTCCTCCGTAGGCTGACCAAGTACTACGACCGTTTTGTGGCTCTCGATCGCCTAGACCTCACCATTGAGCCGGGCGAGTTCGTGGTGGTGCTGGGGCGGAACGGCGCCGGTAAGACGACCCTGCTGCGCACGCTGGCCCTGCTTCTCTCGCCCTCGGAAGGCGAGCTTCTCTTCGACGCCCAGCCCTCTCGCACGCTGGACGTCTCCTTCCGGGGGCGCATCGGCTTCGTCGGGCACGAGACTTTTCTCTACGACGAGCTCACGGTGGAGGAAAACCTCAACTTCTACGCCTCTCTCTACGGGATTGAGCCGACCCGCCCGCGCGTGGCCGAGGTGTTGACGGAGATGGGCCTCGACAACCGCACCACCAGCCTGGTGCGCAGCCTCTCCCGCGGCCTCAAGCAGCGTCTGGCGCTGGCCCGGGCTTGGCTGCACAAACCCGACCTGCTCCTGCTCGATGAGCCCGCCACCGGACTCGACACCCCCACCCGGGCGCGGATGCACCGCTGGCTGGCCGCCTGCCACCAGACCGGCCGCACCGTTCTTGTTAGCTCGCACGACCTGGCCGAAAGTCTGCAACCGGCGACGCGAATACTTCTGCTGGAGAAAGGCCGGCTGGTCTTCGACGGCCCCAACGCGCCCGAGCGAGTGCAGGAAATGCAGGCGCGGCTGGAGGCCGCCGCAGGCTGAGCGATGACCACCTGGCGCGTCTCCACCACCATCTTCCGCAAAGACCTGCTCGCCGAGCGGCGCACCAAAGAAGTCTTCACCGCCATCCTACTGTTCGGCTTCACGGTGGCGGTGGCGTTCACCTTTGCCTTCGAGCCCACCGCCGAGGAAGCGCGCGCCATCGCCGGCGGCCTGCTCTGGCTGGCCTTCCTTTTCTCCGCCGTACTGGGCTTGAACCGCGCCTTTGCGCGCGAGACCGCCAACGACTGCCTGCGCGGCCTGCGCCTGGTTCCCGCCGACCCCGGCGCCATCTACCTGGGCAAGCTCCTCAGCAATGTCCTCTTCATGGTCGCGGCCGAGCTGGTGCTGCTGCCGATTTTCGGGGTGTTTTTCAATCTCAACCTGTGGGCGCGGCCGGGTTGGCTGCTGCTCATCCTGCTGCTGGGGACGTGGGGGCTGGCCTCGCTGGGAACCATCTTCTCCGCCGTCAGTGCCAACACTCGCATGCAGGAACTGATGCTGCCTCTGCTGCTGTTGCCCTTGACCGTGCCGGTGCTGATCGCCGCCATCGAGTCCACCGCCATCCTGCTCAGCGGGCGGCCCATCAGCGAGGCTGGGCTCTGGTTCAGGTTGCTGGCCGGATTTGATATTATCTTCACCGTTCTTTGCTGGCTGCTGTTCGGCTACGTCATCGAAGAGTGAAGGGATGAACAACTCTGCCTCTGACCGCTTTTCGCTTGCCCTGGGAGTTCCGAGCCTGCTGATTCTGATTGGCGCCTTCTACTATTCCTTCCTGGTCGCGCCGATCGAGTCCAGTATGGCCATGGTGGAGCCAGTGCAGCGCATTTTCTACATTCACCTGCCCTCAGCCTTTATTTCCTTCCTCTCGTTTTTCGTGGTCTTCATCGCCAGCCTGGGCTACCTCATTACGCGGCGCGTGGCGTGGGACTGGGTGGCGGTTTCCGCCGCCGAGGTGGGAGTTGTCTTTTGCTCGGCGGTGCTTATCACCGGGCCGCTCTGGGCCAAGCCGGTCTGGGGAATCTGGTGGACCTGGGACGCCCGCCTGACCACTACTCTGATCCTGTTTCTCATCTACGTCGGCTACTTGATGCTGCGGCTCTACATTCCCGAGGCGCAGCGCCGCGCCCTGCTGGCCTCAGTGGTGGGCATCCTGGGCTTTGTCGACGTGCCGATTGTTTATATGGCCAACCGTTTGTGGCGCACCCAGCACCCGCAACCGGTCATCGCCGGCGGTGAGGAGTCGGGACTGGACCCGCGGATGTGGTGGGGTGTGCTGGGGGTGTTCGTCGGGCTGGCGCTCTTTGCCGGCCTGCTCATGCGCCAACGCTATCGTCTGGAGTCCATGCGGTCTGAATTGATCGAGCTAGAACGCAGCGCCCGCGATTAGGAGACAAGGGGGAGGGAGAATGCCCATCGGCCTCAAGCACTTTTTCTACGCCTACAGCCTGGTCTGGTTCTTGCTGTTTGGCTACCTGTTGAACCTGGGCTTGCGCCAGAAACGCCTTTCGGAAGAGCTGCGGGCGCTTCGGGACCGGCTGACACGGAAAGCGGCCGACTGACGGGCCGCATCACGGCTCCGACA
>DATEUS010000068.1:0-9764 GCA_035282985.1 Candidatus Acidiferrales bacterium | reverse complement strand
CCCGCCTGCGGGGAACCTCGGTGTACTTCCCCGACCGCGCCGTGCCCATGCTGCCGGTCGAACTCTCCAACGGCATCTGCTCGCTCAACCCCCAGGTGGACCGGCTGGCGCTCTCTTGTCTGATGGAGATTGACTCCCAGGGCGAGGTGGTGAACTACGGCTTCGCCGAGAGCGTGTTCCATTCGGTCGAGCGTATGACCTATACGGCGGTCAATGCCGCCCTGGAAGGCGACCCCACCACCTGCGAGCGTTACGCCCGGCTGCTGCCGGAGTTTGAAAAAATGCGGGAGCTGGCGCTCATCCTCAACGGCAGGCGCGAGCGCCGGGGCTCAATTGACTTCGACCTGCCCGAACCCATCATCCGCTTCGACGACCGCGGACAGATGATCGGCATCACGCGCAGCGAGCGCAACATCGCCCATCGCCTCATCGAGGAGTTCATGCTGGCGGCCAACGAGACCGTGGCCGGCTTCCTCGAAGCCCAAGGCATCGGCTTCCTCTCCCGCGTTCACGAGGAGCCCGACCCGCAAAAGGTCCTGGAGTTCGAGGAGATTGCCTCCACCTTCGGGTATTCGCTGGGCCTCTCAGAGAAAATCATCCGCCAGGTCCGGGTAAAGGAGCGCCACCGGGGCGGCCGAGGGCGGCGCCCGGAGCGCAGGCTGGAAGTACCTGAACGCCTTGACATCTCCCCACGTCACTACCAGGGATTGACGGAAAAAATTGCCGGGCGGCCCGAGGAGCGGATTCTCTCCTATCTGATGCTGCGCTCCTTGAAGCAGGCGCGCTACTCGGAGCAAAGTCTGGGCCACTTCGCCCTGGCCACGCCCACCTACACGCATTTCACCTCTCCGATCCGCCGCTACCCCGACCTGATTGTGCATCGGCTCCTGAAGTGGGCGCTACTGGAGCAGCGCGCCCGTGAAATTGCTCCCGGCGGACAGAGCGAGAGCCTGCTCGTGCACGCTGGACATGCTCAAACAGCGGGGAAGAAAAAACCGGCCGCAGAAGGCCGCCACGGCCCCCTGTCGCTGGAGGAGTTGGCGGCCATCGCCACCGAATCCTCGGAGGCCGAGCGCCGCGCCAACGACGCCGAACGGGAACTGATCGATCTGAAGAAGCTCGACTACATGGAGCAGCACCTGGGCGATGAGTTCGACGGGCTGGTAATCAGCCTGATGAAATTCGGCTTCTGGGTGGAACTGCTGGAGCTTTTCGTGGAAGGGTTCGTGGCGCTGGAAACGCTCGACCCGGACGCTGACTACTACTACCGCGAAGCCACCCGCAGTATCGCTCCCGGACGCCACAGCCGTGTGCAGGATGCGCCCGCCTTTCGGATGGGCGACCGCGTGCGAGTGCGCGTCGACCGCATCGACCGGCAGCGAAGGCAGATTCAGTTTTCCGTCGTGGGCACGGCTACAACCGCTGCCTGAGCTAGCAGCAAACCAAACGTAGCACCCCTGCGTCTATAACCATAGGATGTCTTCCGGAAGACCAGCAGCGGTCCTCAGTTGCCGACCCCTTCCTGGCCTATTCGGCTGAACTCACTTTCGAAGTGTCCCGCTGAGCTTCCTCACGCCCACGAGACACCGAGGGATTGCAATCCGGCGGCGAGGCGGGTAGGATTTTCTCCTATTCCAGCGATGGTGCTCTCCGCAGAGGCCTGTGAGCGAGATCGCCTCACACGTTCCGCCGCCGCAAGCTGCTCCTCTGGAACTGTCTTCGGAGGCAGCGGGTTCCGTGGCAGAAGTGTTGCGCCGACGCACGGAGGCAGCGCCGGACGAAACACACCTGCACCTGTGGCAGGATAACGACCAAATCGAACCACTCACCTACAGTGAACTGCTCCATGGGGCAGCAGCCGTGGCCCGCGGCTTGCGGGCCTGCGGCTTGCGAAGCGGGGAGACCGCAGCCATCATGTTGCCCACCGGCCGCGACTTCTTCTTCAGCTTTCTGGGCGTTTGGTTGGCCGGTGGCATCCCCGTCCCCATCTATCCTCCTTTTCGAGCCGACAAGCTCGAGGAGTATGCCCGCCGGCAGAGCGCCATCCTGCACAACGCCCAGGCACGGGTGCTGATCACTTTCCGCCAGGTTGAGCGCCTGGCTCGCCTGCTGAAGCCGCGGGTGCCTTCACTGCTCGCGGTTGTCACCGCCGAGCGTCTTCTCCACCGCCAGGGCCCGAAACAAACCGACGGCCGGAGTCTGCCCGCAGCGGAAGAGCTCACCCAGTCGCCCTCTCTGGACGACGTCGCCCTCATCCAGTACACCTCCGGGAGCACCGGCGAGCCGCGCGGGGTGGCGCTGACCCACCGCAACCTGCTGGCCAACCTCCGCGCCATCGGCCACGGCGTTCAAGTTCGCCCCGACGATGTCACCATCTGCTGGCTGCCGCTCTACCACGACATGGGACTGATCGGTTGCTGGCTGTTCTCTCTCTATTTCGGCCTGCCCATCACGGTTCTTTCGCCGTTGGCCTTCCTGCGCCGGCCGGAACGCTGGCTGCGGGCGATTCACCGCTACCGCGGCACCCTTTCACCCGCACCCAACTTCGCCTACGAACTTTGCGCCCGTAAGATTGACGACCGGGCGCTGGAGGGACTGGACCTGAGCAGTTGGCGCGTGGCCCTGAACGGCGCCGAGCCGGTCAGTGCCGACACCATCGCCCGCTTTACTCGCCGCTTCGCCCTCTATGGTTTTCGGCCCGAGGCGATGATGCCGGTCTACGGCCTGGCGGAATCGTCCGTGGCCTTGACCTTTGCCCCGCTGGAGCGGCCTCCCCGAGTCCATGCAGTGGCGCGGGACGTATTCCAGCGCCACCGGCGCGCTGAACCTGCCTCCGAGTCCGAGGCGGAGCCGCTGCGGTTTGTCTCCGTGGGCCGACCGCTGCCGGAGCACGAAGTGCGCGTGGTGGACGACGCGGACCGACCAGTGGGTGAGGGCGTGGAAGGCCACCTGCAGTTCCGAGGGCCCTCGGCTATGCAAGGCTACTACCGCAACGCGGAGGCCACCGCTGCGGCCCTTACCGCCGACGGCTGGTATCGCACCGGTGACCTGGCTTATTGCGCCGACGGTGAGATTTTCATCACCGGGCGCACCAAGGACCTAATCATCAAAGCCGGACGAAACATCTACCCGCAGGAGATCGAAGAGGTCGCGAGCGACGTGGCGGGAATTCGCCGCGGCTGCGTGGTGGCCTTCGCCGTGCCCGATCCCCGGAACGGCACTGACGCTTTGGTGCTGGTGGCGGAGACGCGCGAGACCGACCCGGCTGTCCAAGCGCGCCTGGCGACCGAGGTCAAGCGCCTCGTAGGCACCCGCTGCCAGGTTTCCCCCGAAGTGGTGCACCTGGTACCACCCCAGGTGGTTCCCAAAACTCCCAGCGGAAAGATCCGCCGCGCGGCGTGCCGTGAGATGTACTTGCAGGATGCGCTGAACGCTTCCAAGACACCCGTGTGGCTGCAAGTGGCTCGGCTCCTGGCCGGGAACACCCTAGCGCAGCTAAAGAAGCGAATCTCCTGAGTCCCTGAGTCTCCAATCTCGCGAGGTCATGACGATGCTGGAGCGCCTCCGCGCCTACTTCGAGTTCGAGACCCACGGGACCACCTTCCGGCGGGAGACCGTCGCCGGGGTCACAACCTTCGTGACCATGTCCTACATCATTGTCGTCAACCCCGCCATCCTCTCGACCGCGGGCATTCCCGTCGGTCCCTCGATGGTGGCGACCATCCTCACCGCCATCTTCGGCACCCTGCTCATGGGCTTCTATGCCCGCCGGCCTTTCGCGGTCGCGCCCTACATGGGCGAGAACGCTTTCATCGCCTTCACCGTCGTGCAGTTACTCGGCTACACTTGGCAAGCGGCCCTGGCGGCGATGTTCCTGGCCGGAGTGCTGTTCATTGTGTTGACCGTGGCGCGGGTGTGGCCCTGGCTGGTCAACGGCATCCCGCCCTGCCTGCGCTATAGCTTCGCCGTGGGCATCGGGCTGTTCCTGACTTTTATCGGCTTGAACCAGACCGGCATTGTCCGGCTGGGCGTCGAGGGGGCACCGGTGCGCCTGGGCGACATCGCTTCGGCCGCGGTGCTGGTTTCTCTGCTTGGCTTCCTGGTCATCATCGGTTTGATGATCCTGCGCATGCGCGGGGGAATCCTCATCGGGATTCTGGTGACGACGCTGGTGGCGTATCTCGTCGGTGTGGCCGAAGCCCCGCAGGGCTGGGTCAGTCTCCCCCCCAGCCTAGCGCCCATTCTGTGGAAGCTCGATTTTTCCGCCTTGTGGAGCGTAGGCTTCCTGGCGGTTGTGCTGACCATCTTCATTCTGGCCTTCGTTGACACAATGGGCACGCTCATCGGGGTCTCGGTTCGCGCCGGCTTGCTCGATGCGCAAGGGCGCCTGCCTCAGATCGAACGGCCCATTCTGGCTGATGCGCTGGCCACCACCTTCGCCGCTGCCGTGGGCACGACAACCTCGGGCGCCTACATCGAATCGGCCACTGGGATCGAAGCCGGCGGACGCACCGGTTTTACTGCGGTAGTCACAGGACTGCTGTTCTTCCTGGCGCTGTTTTTTGCGCCCTTCGTTACCGCCGTCCCGGCGCAAGCCTATGGTCCGGCGTTGATGGTGGTGGGGGTATTGATGGTGGAGCCGATCACCCGCATCAACTTCAAGGACTTCACCGAACTGGTCCCGGCCTTCGCCACTATTGCGCTGATGAGCTTCACCTTCAACATCGCCGTCGGCATGACGGTGGGCTTCCTGCTCTACCCGTTCTGCAAACTGGTGGCTAGGCGCGGCCGTGACATCCCCTCCGGTTTGTGGGTTCTCTCCGCTCTCTCCCTGCTCTTCTACATCTTCTACCCTTACCATTAAGCGGACGCTGCTGGTCAAAGCCGCCA
This sequence comes from Candidatus Acidiferrales bacterium, assembly GCA_035282985.1. Classification (GTDB taxonomy): domain Bacteria; phylum Acidobacteriota; class Terriglobia; order Acidiferrales; family 2-02-FULL-67-57; genus DATEUS01. The sequence goes on along the minus strand of DATEUS010000068.1, from coordinate 4,874 downwards.
TTTTCGAGGATAATTAGAGGCTGCCCGCACGCGCGATCCTCGCGGGTCAAGCTCCAAGAATTCAGGAGACGACAATGAAGAAGCTCCCTCCCTTCAAGAACGAGGCCTACCAGGACTTCAGCAAGAAGCCGGTGGCCGCCAAGTTGCAGGCCGCCATCCGGAAAGTCCGCGCCAGCTTTGGGCGCGAGTACGCCCTGATCATCGGCGGCGAGCGCCTCCGGTCCGACCAGAAGCTGGAATCCCGCAACCCCTCCGACAAGAAAGAGCTAATTGGCATCTTCCAGAAAGCGACCCCAGAGCAGGGGCGTCAGGCGGTCGAGGTCGCCCACAGGGCCTTCCAGACCTGGCGCTACGAGCCGGCGGAAAAACGCGCCGAGCGCCTCCTGAACGTGGGCAAGCTGATGCGGCAGCGCCGCAACGAGTTGGTCGCCTGGTGCATTCTCGAGGCCGGCAAGACTTGGGCGGAAGCCGACGCCGACGTATCCGAGGCCATCGACTTCACCGAGTATTACTCCCGCCAGGCCCTGCGCTTGGGCGGCCCGCAGAAGACTCAGCCCTTCCCGGGTGAGAAGCCCGAGCTCCGCTACATTCCTCTCGGCGTGGTAGTGGTGATTCCCCCGTGGAACTTCCCGTGCGCCATCCTTTGCGGGATGACTTTTGCCGCGCTGGTCAGCGGCAACACGGTTGTGCTGAAACCCTCGAGCGACACCCCTGGTATCGGCGCCCAAGTCGCCGACATTCTGGTCGAAGCCGGTTTCCCCGAGGGCGTGTTCAACTTTGTGCCCGGCAGCGGCGCCACCGTCGGCAACGCCATGGTCGAGCACCCGTTGACGCGCATGATTGCCTTCACCGGCTCCAAGGAAGTGGGACTCGACATCGTCGACCGCGCCGCCAAGGTCCAGCCGGGGCAGATCTGGATCAAGCGCGTCATTGCCGAAATGGGCGGCAAAAACGCCACCATCATCGACGAGTCGGCCGACCTCGACGCCGCCGTGCCCGGGACGGTAGCGGCCGCCTTCGGCTACCAGGGCCAGAAGTGCTCGGCGGGCTCCCGCATTGTGGTGCACCAGAAGCTCTACGACCAGTTTGTGGAGAAATTCGTTCCCAAGGTCAAGGCGCTCAAGGTCGGTCCCGCCGCCGATCCCACCAGCAACGTGGGCCCGGTTATCAGCCAAGGCGCCTTTGACTCCATTATGAGCTACATTGAGATTGGCAAGGGCGAGGGCAAGCTACTGACCGGCGGCGAAGGCGACAGCAGCTACGGCTACTATATCCAGCCGACAACCTTTGCCGACGTCGATCCCCACGCCCGCATCGCCCAGGAGGAAATCTTCGGCCCCGTGACCGCGGTGATGCGTGCCAAGAACTTCGACCACGCCCTGGAGATCGCCAACTGCACTGAGTATGGCCTCACCGGCGCGGTCTTCTCCGCCAACCGCAAGCACCTGGAGAAAGCCAGGGAGCAGTTCTTCTGCGGCAACCTCTACCTCAATCGCAAGTGCACCGGCGCTCTTGTGGGCGTTCACCCCTTCGGTGGATTCAATATGAGCGGCACCGACTCCAAGGCCGGCGGCAGCGACTACCTGTTGCTCTTCACCCAGGCCAAGTCCATCACCGAGAAAATCACCAAGGCCGCCAAGCGCAAGTAGGCCACGGAGCCGCGTAACGCCTCTATGCCGCAGACCACGACCCCCGGGACGCGGGTGATTTCGGTTGACCTTGCCCGCGCCCTCGCCGTCATACTGATGGTTCAGGGCCACACCCTGAACGTGCTCCTGGCCCCCGCCCACCGCGAGACTGCGGCCTTCGACGCTTGGCTCTTCGTGCGCGGGCTCACGTCTTGTCTTTTTCTCTTCCTCGCCGGGTTTGCCTTCACCCTGGCCACCACCCGCCACTGGGAGGTTTTCCTTCGTCCTTCCGCCCGCTTCTGGCGGCGGATGCGCAAGTTCGCTTTCTTCCTCCTGCTCGGTTACGCTCTCCACTTTCCCGTTTACCACGTTGGCGACTTCCACTTCCTCGGCGAGGACGGCTGGCGTGGCTTCCTGCAGGTGGATGTGCTGCAGTCCATCGCCATCACCCTCATCGGCCTGCAACTGCTGGTCCTGGTCGCCCGCACACCGCGCCGCTTTGCCGCCCTGGCGGCGGCCGGAAGCGCAAGTATCGTTCTACTGACGCCGTTCGTCTGGCCCTTTCCCTGGGCTGATTTCCTGCCGCTCACTCTCGCGGCTTACCTCGGAGCGGCCACCGGCTCGCCTTTCCCGCTGTTTCCCTGGGCGGCCTACGTATTGGCCGGCGCCGGGCTGGGCTACGTTTACGTCGCGCGCCAAGAGCCGGCGGGCGCGCTGCCTTTTTCCGCCATCTTGCTTCGTTTGGGCGCCCTGGTCGGATTCACCGGGCTGCTACTCGAGAGTCTTCCCTTCAGTCTCTATGACAACATCAACTTCTGGAAGACCAGCCCCAGCCTCTTCTTGATCCGTCTCGGTTGCCTCCTGGTCTTGTTGGCGGCAATTTTTGCCCTGGGCCCCTTCCTGCGACAGTTGCCGCGGATGGTTTCGTCGTTGGCGCAGGAATCTTTGACTGTCTACGCTGTCCACGTTTGCGTGCTCTACGGCTCCATTTGGAATCTGGGATTGGCGCAGCGGATTGGCCCCCGTCTGGGCTACGCGGAAACACTGGGCTGGATCGCCCTCCTGATGGTGTCAATGTCGTTGCTGGCCTGGGGCTGGAGCTGGAGCAAGAAAAATCAGCCGCCGCGGAGTCGCGTGGCCCGCGCCGCTATAGCCCTGGCCCTCGTTTATCGCTTGCTGTAGTGCCGTGGCAGGAGAACACCATGTCGAATCGCACGCCCACTCGTGACATTCTCCTCTGGGTGGTGCTGGCGGTGGCCGGCCTGACCGCCTTTCTCGCGCTCTACGACCAGGCCTTCCCTACCGCCTCGGTGGACCTCAAGATTACCGCTGCCCAGGCCGCCCAACAGGCCAGCGACTACTTGCAAGGCCGCGGCTTCGATGTAGGCGACTACAAGCAGGTCACAATCTTCGACTCCGACTCGCCCGCCGCCGTCTACCTGCAAAAGACCCTGGGGATGGAGGAGGCCAACCGGCGCATCCGCGATGAGAAACTGCCGGTCTGGTTCTGGCGGACGCGCTGGTTCCGCTCCCAACAGAAAGAGGAGTACCGCGCTTATGTATCTCCTACCGGCGAGTTGCTGGGCTTCCAGCAGGAACTGGAGGAGGACCGCGCCGGGGCCAACCTGACCGAGGAAGAGGCTCTAGCCCGGGCGGAGGCTTTCCTGCGCGAGGTCGCCCGCGTCCCGCTCGATGACTACGAGCGCGTGGACTCCTCCAGCAAGAAGGAAAAAAATCGCACCGACCACACCTTTGTCTGGAAGAAGAAGGGTTTCCAGATCGAGGAGGGAGAATTGCGCCTGCGGGTGGGCGTCTGGGGCGACACCGTAGGCGCCTACCGGCACTTCTTCAAGGTGCCGGAGAAATTCGAGCGCGACTTCAAGGCGGTGCAGGGGCAGGGGCAACTGCTGGCTATCCTCAGCGTGGTGTTCAGCGTAATTTTCTTCGGACTGGCGCTGGTAGTTTTCGTGCAGCGTTACAAGGCCGATGACGTCCGCTGGCGCTTCGCTCTCGTCTTCGCCTTTCTTATCCTGCTGTTAGGGCTGGGCGCGCAACTGAACGGGTTGAAGCTGCTGCAAGCTAATTACCCTTCCGAACTGAACTACGGCGTCTTTCTGGCCATTGTGCTGTCGGTACTGGTGCTGGTGATGCTCATCTACGGAGTGTTTATTCTGCTCACCGGCGCTGCCGGCGAAGCTCTCACCCGCGACATGCGAATCGAGAGCGTGCGCCCGCTCCACGACCTCATCGCCGGCCGGCTGCTGACGCCACAGTTCGCCGCCGCGGCCGGGCGCGGCTACCTGGCCGCCGGCGTGATGGTCGGCTACTTCACCCTGTTCTACTTTCTGGGCCGACGCTTCTTCGGGGTCTGGATGCAGGCGGAAAGTCCCTACAGCAACCTGCTCAACACCAGCTTCCCTTTTCTCTTCCCGCTATTTGTTAGCCTGACCGCCGCCATCAGTGAGGAGTTCACCTACCGCTTCTTCGCCATTCCTTTCCTTCGCAAGTATCTCAAGAACGTCTTTCTGGCGCTGCTCATTCCGGCGGTGATCTGGGGTTTCGGCCACTCGACCTACCCTGTCTTCCCCGTCTACGTGCGCGGGATTGAAGTCACGCTGGTCGGCCTGCTCTTCGGCTGGCTCTACCTGCGCTATGACATCCTGACCTGCATCATGGCCCACTACGCCGTGGACGCCATCTTCATCGGCTGGCCACTGTTGAAATCGGAGAACACCTACTTCTTTGTCAGCGGGCTCATCGTCGCCGGCCTTGGGTTGTTGCCGCTCATCCCGGCGCTGGTGGTCTGGGCCCGCCGTTCCAGCGCTGCCACCTGACCAAGGCGCGGGCAAGCGCCCGCCGAGCCGTGAAATCCTTCCGTCTTCCCGAGGGGAGCGCTACTTTGTCCGGGTTTCCATTTCTCGCGTAGCCAGTGTGCACAAGAAAAGCGTACTGGCAAAGATCAGCGCCCCCCGTGGACTGATGGCGACACCCTGTGCGACCGACGGCAGGAACCTGACAACTGCCGCCACGACCAAGCCGAACAGCCCCGCTGCCCAACAAAATTCGACTAGGATTCGATACACGCGCATCATCGCCTCGCCCTCCCTGTGGTTAGAGGTTGGCCAAGTATACCAGCAAGGAGGGGGGTAGATGACGCAGCCTGCCACCCCGTTGTATATTTCTGCTAGCGAAGCGAGCGGGCGCGTAGCTCAATGGATAGAGCTTCGGATTTCTAATCCGAGGGTT
>DATEUS010000067.1:0-2741 GCA_035282985.1 Candidatus Acidiferrales bacterium | reverse complement strand
AGTAAGTTGATTTTGGGCGGATTGACTATAACAATGCGGCGCAAGTCGAGCCAAACTGCAGACTGCGTGCATCTACTGCCACATTGCTTTTCAACCCTTTGATAACCGGCATGGCACCGTTCGCATTGCTCAGGTTGTACTCCGGCGGGCGGCCTATCCCTTGATAACCCCCATTGGTTTGAGCCTTGCGACTTTGTGGGAAATGCCGGCCTGGTGGACGACCTCGATGACTTCGTCGACGTTCTTGTAGGCTTCGGGAATTTCCTCGGCGATGCCTTCGCGCGTCTCCGACTTCACATAGATGCCTTGCTCTTCCAGGCGCTGGCGGGCATTGCGTGCCGCTTCGCTCTTCTTCGCCGCCGTGCGGCTCATCTGCCGGCCGGCGCCGTGGCAGACGGTCCCGAAAGTCTCCTCCATCGCTTTCTGCGTGCCCACCAGCACCCAACTGGCCGTGCCCATCGAGCCGGGAATCAGCACCGGCTGGCCGACGGCGCGATAAGCAGCCGGCACTTCGGGATGGCCGGCAGGGAAGGCGCGCGTCGCCCCCTTGCGGTGCACCAGCACTTCGCGCTCCTCGCCGTCCACCGTGTAGCGCTCGCGCTTGGCGATGTTGTGCGCCACGTCGTAAATCACGCGGACTTCGGTCTCTTTGCCGAACAGCCGGCAAATCGCCTGCCGCGTCCAGTGCGTGATCGCTTGCCGATTGGCCCAGGCAAAGTTGGCGGCGCAGGCCATCGCCCCCAGGTAGTCGCGGCCTTCGCGCGAGTTGATGGGCACGCAGGCCAGTTGCCGGTCGGGCAGCTCGATGTTGTACTTGCGCATGGCCTCGCCCATCTCTTTCAGGTAATCGGTGCAGACCTGGTGGCCGAAGCCGCGCGAGCCGGTGTGGATCAATACTACCACTTGTCCCTCGCGCAGGCCGAACGCTTCCGCCACTTCCGGCGCGTGGATGCTTTCGACGTACTGCACCTCCAGAAAGTGATTGCCGGAGCCGAGCGAGCCCACCTGCGGCGCTCCGCGCTGGCGCGCGCGCGACGAGACCGCTCGCGGGTCGGCGCCCTCGAGCCGCCCAGTGGCTTCGCAGTGTTCGAGGTCTTCGGCTTCGCCCAGCCCGCGGTCTTCGACCACCCAGTGGGCGCCGCGGGTCAGCAGGTCGTCCATCTCGTCGGGCGGGCAGTGGATTTCCCCGCGCCGGCCGGTGCCGCAGGGCACATCGCGGAAAAGCTGGTGGACAAGATCCTTGATGCGCGGCTGCACTTCTTCGCGAGTCAGCGATGTCCCCAGCAGGCGCACGCCGCAGTTAATGTCAAAGCCCACCCCGCCCGGCGATACCACGCCGGTCCGCACGTCGGTGGCAGCCACGCCCCCGATGGGAAAGCCGTACCCCTGGTGGATGTCCGGCATCGCCAGCGAGCGCCCCACAATCCCGGGCAGGAAAGCCACGTTGATGGCCTGCTCCAGCGAGAGGTCGTTCAGGATCTGGCTGAGCAGCTTTTCGTCGGCGTAGATGAGCGCATCGGTGCGCATCCCCGGCTTCGTGCCCTTGGGGATCAGGTAGCGGCAGGCATCCAGCTTTTTCAGTTGTTCTAGCTGTAGCTTCATGGACAAGCCTTACGGCACGGGAAACAAAAAGGCGGCCGGAATCGTGTTGCGATCCCTGCCGCCCGGTGGAACCAGAACTTTTTCCCTACCCGGCCTTGTTCTTGTAGTAGTCGGCGTTCCGTTGCGTGAACTCGGCCCACTTCTCCGGCAGATCTTCCAGCACGAAGATGGCGGTCACCGGACAGACGGGGACGCAGGCGCCGCAGTCGATGCATTCCTCCGGGTGGATGTAGAGCATCGTCTCCTTCTCGAAGTCGGCCTCATCCTTGCGGGGATGGATGCAGTCCACCGGGCAGACATCGACGCAGGCGGTGTCCTTGGTTCCGATGCAGGGCTCAGCAATCACGTAGGTCATAAGCGCGCTCTCCTCCGTTTCCCTGTGTTCTGGGGGGACACCTCCAACCCTGTCCCCAACCTTTCACCGTAGCATAGAGACAAAAGTCTCCGCAAGTGAGCGCAGTTGAACGGCGTCAGGGCCACAGCGAACGGGCCAGGGTGCGCAGCGAAATGGGTTCGCCGTAGAGGAAGGTGCGGGCGGCAATGCCGCACACCAGCCGGGAGCGAAAGATCAGCCTGATGCGGTCGTGGGTCTGCCGCCGCTGCTCGCCGCCGGGCAGCTCGCGCAGGTAGCTGCCCAGGCGCGTGCGCCACAGCGTCTGGAAGGGTGCCAACTGTTCAGTCAGTTGGCCGGCGCGCAGGCCGGCGTCAATCAACTCCACCGCCAGCCGCGCGCTCTCCATCGCCGGGTAGATGCCTTCACCGGTCGAGCCGGAGACAAACCCGGCCGCGTCGCCCACCAGCACCACTCGCCCGCGCACCATCGGCCTGCCCTTGTTCACCGCCCCGGCTGGATCAAGCGCATAGTAGGGCTTCACTGGCGCCAGACCGGCGGGGAGCAGGCCGCGCTCCTGCGCCATGCCGAAAAACTTTTCGTAGAGGTCCTGGATGCGCTCGCCCGGTCGCAGCCGCCCGCCGATGCCCACGCAGATGTGCTCGTGCTTGGGGAAGATCCAGCCGTAGCCGGTCAGGCCGTCAAAGCGCAGTCCTACCAGCAGCGCCCGCGGTTGCGGGTAGTGGCGCGCGATCTCCTCGGGCGGGCAGGGCAGGTCTTCGTTGGCGCAGAGGACTGATTCGTTTTC
>DATEUS010000066.1:0-2004 GCA_035282985.1 Candidatus Acidiferrales bacterium | reverse complement strand
CGCCGGCGTGATTGCCTGCAAGCAGCAGTTTGTGCGTAGCCTGCCGGGCCGTCTCGCCGGCCAAACCACCGACCGCGACGGCCGCCGGGGCTTTGTCCTGGCGCTGGCCACGCGCGAGCAGCACATCCGCCGTGAGAAAGCGACATCCAACATCTGCACCAACCAGGCGTTGTGCGCCCTTGCCGTCACCATCTTCCTTTGTGTGTACGGCAAGCAAGGCTTGCGCGAATTGGCCAGCCACAACCTGGCCAAGGCTCACTACCTGGCTGATCAACTAAGAAAGACGCCGGGGGTGCGGCTTCCCTTCTCCGCTCCCTTCTTCAACGAGTTTGTCGTCGAGCTGGAGGACGACGCCGCGCGCATTCACCGCAAACTGCTGCCGCAGAGGATCGTGGCCGGCGTGCCCTTGTCGCACTGGTATCCGGAGCGCAAGAACGCGCTGCTGCTCTGCGTCACCGAAACGGCGAAGCGCGCCGACCTCGACCGCTTCGTGAACGCCCTGCGGAGCGCGTTGAAGGGCTGAGATGAGCGACGCCATTCGCAAGGCCGCGCCTCACGTCACGCAGAGCGAAGCGCTCATTTTCGAGAAGAGCGCCCCGGGCAAGCGCGCCTATGCCCTGCCGCCGCTGGACGTGCCCGCCGTGGACGCGGCCGCGTGCCTGGGACCTTCACAGGTGCGTGGTGAGATCCGCGACTTCCCCGAAGTCAGCGAGATTGAGATCATCCGCCACTTTACACGCCTCTCCACCTGGAACTACAGCGTCGACACCGGCCTCTACCCGCTGGGCTCCTGCACGATGAAGTACAACCCCCGCATCAACGAAGTCGTGGCGCGGCTGCCGGGGCTGGCGACCGAGCACCCGTGCCAGCCCGACGAGCTCAGCCAGGGCTGCTTGAAGATCCTGCAACTGCTGGAGCGCTGTTTGCTCGAAATCACCGGTATGGACGCTATCACTCTCCAGCCGGCGGCCGGCGCCCAGGGCGAGCTGACCGGGGTGCTGCTGACCCGCGCCTACTTGAAATCAAAGGGCAACCCGCGGCAGATTATTCTTGTGCCCGACTCCGCTCACGGCACCAATCCCGCCACCGCCGCCATTGCCGGCTACCGAGTGCAGAACATCAAGTCAGGCCGCGACGGCCGCATGGATCTGGACTCGCTTCGCGAACACATGACCGAAGAGGTCGCCGGGCTGATGATCACCAACCCCAACACGCTGGGGATTTTTGAGCAGAACATCCAGGAGATCGCGGAAATCGTCCACCGGCGCGGTGGGCTGCTCTACATGGATGGGGCTAATATGAACGCCCTGGCGGGGGTAACTCGGCCGGGCGATTTTGGCGTCGACATCGTTCACCTGAACCTGCACAAGACGTTTTCAACACCGCACGGCGGCGGCGGGCCCGGCGCCGGCCCAGTGGCGGTGAAGAAATTCCTGGAACCGTTCCTGCCTGTCCCGCGGCTGAAAGAGGAAGCCGACGGGCGGCTGAGGCTTGAGTCTAACCGCCCACAATCCATCGGTCGTCTGCGGTCGTTCGTGGGCAACTTCGGCGTGCTGGTGCGGGCGCTGGCCTACATCCTGGCCAACGGCCCCGACGGCATCCTGCAAACCACCCGCGACGCGGTGCTGAACGCCAACTACCTCCGCAAACACCTGGAAGATGTCTACGAGCTGCCCTACCGCAGCCCCTCGCTGCATGAATGTGTGTTCTCCGATAAGCGGCAGAGGAAAAACCAGGTCAGCACCATGGACATCGCCAAGCGGCTGATTGACTACGGCTTCCATCCCTACACCGTGGCCTTCCCTCTCATCGTGCAGGGGGCGCTGATGATTGAGCCCACCGAGAGCGAGAGCCGGGAGGAGCTCGACCTCTTTATCGAGGCCATGCGCGCCATCGCCCGCGAGGCCGAAACCAACCCCGAGCTGGTCCGCACCGCTCCGCACACCACGCGGGTGAAGCGCCTGGACGAAGTGGCCGCCAACCGCAAGCCCGTGCTGCGCTGGC
>DATEUS010000065.1:0-8903 GCA_035282985.1 Candidatus Acidiferrales bacterium | reverse complement strand
TTCGGCCGAATCTGGATCCAACTCCAGCGCCTTGCGGCTGGCCGCATCCGCTTCCTTCAGGTTCGCTTCGCTCGCCTCCCAGTACATGTAGAGGAACGAGCAGCAGTCGGCCACCCCGGCATAGGCCCGCGCGTAGTTGGGATCAATGACGATGGCGCGGGCGAACATCTGCCGCGCATACTCGTAGCCCTTCTTGCGGAACTGGTGGAAGAACTGCCGCCCGCGCAAGTAGTAGTCGTAGGCTTGCACGTCGGCAGTCGGGGCTTTCTTGATGGCTTTCTTTTCTTTCTCCGTCAGCATCACCTGCAGGGCGCGGGCGATGTTCTGCGCGATCTCGTCCTGGATGGCGAACACATCCTCCATCTGTCGGTCGTAGCGCTCCGCCCACACCGAATGCCCCGTGCGCGGCTCAATCAGTTGCGCCGTGAAGCGCAGACGGTTCCCTGCTCGCCGCAGGCTCCCGCCCAAAACATACGCCGCCCCCAACTGCTGGCCCACCTGCGGCGCCGTGGCCGGCTTGTCGCGGAAGGCCAGCACCGCCGAGCGCGGAAACACCCGCAGCTCCTTGATCTTCGACAGCTCAATGATGATGTCTTCGGTGATGCCGTCGCGGAAGTATTCGTCTTCCTCTGACCGGCTCAGATTCTCGAAGTAGAGCACCGCCAGCGATTTCTCCGCCGGCGCCGCCGGCGCTCCTACCCCCTTCAGGGCCTCCAGCACCTCCCCCATCGCCTGGAAGCGCTGCTCCGGGCTCTTCGCCAGGCACCGCTCCAACAGCTCCTGCCACTCCGGCGAGATCTCCGGCACCAGACTCCGCAGCGGGGTCGGCGCACCCCGCAAGATCGCGTGCAGGATGTCGATCGACGTCTCCCCCCGAAACGGCAGTCGCCCCGTCAAGCACTCGTACACCATCGCGCCGAAGGAAAAAATATCGCTGCGCGCGTCCGTGGCCTCCCCGCGCAACTGCTCCGGCGACATGTAGGGCACTGTCCCACCCGTGGTCCACACCGTCGCCGTGCGGGTGATGAAATTCTCCTCCGACTCTCCCGGCGCCCGCTCCGCCCCCGCCATCACCGCCAAGCCGAAGTCGAGAATCTTCACCCGCCCCTTCGGGTCCAGCATGATGTTGCCCGGCTTGATGTCCCGGTGCAGGACGCCGGCCTGGTGAGCCTCATTCAACCCCTCGGCAATCTGCCGCGCCACTTCCAGCAGTTGCACCGGCTTCAGCGCCCCCCGTAGCAACACCTGCTTCAAACTCTCCCCGCTCACCTGCTCCATGGCGATGAACGGCGTTTTCTCGCTCTCTTCCACTTCGTAAATGGTGGCGATGTTGGGGTGGTTCAGCCGCGAGGCCGCCCGCGCCTCCTTCACCAGCCGCTTGCGCGCCTCCGGGTCGGTGGCCATCTGGACGGAGAGAAACTTCAGCGCCACCGGCCGCTGCAGTTGCAGGTCGTCAGCCGCATAGACGGCGCCCATCCCACCTTCGCCCAGCTTGCCAGTGACGCGGTAGTGCGAAATCGTCTCGCCAATCATGCGTCTTTCTCACCCATGCCCTTGATCAGCGCCTGAAAACGCGGATTGCCGCGCAAGGAGTTCAGGTCCGGATCGTTCTCAATCCACTCCTTTTGGCCCATGCCCGACGTGATTGACTTCTCCAGGCAGTCGATAGCCCGGTCCGCCTCGCCCAGAAGCGCGTAGGTGCAGGCCACGTTGTAGAGCACCGAGGGATCGTCGGGATCAATCGCCAGCGCGCGTCCGGCCCAATCCATGCCCCGTCCTTTTCCCCCCAATTGGACGAGAGCGCCCGCCCCCAGGTAGAGAGCCCGCACATCGTCTGGATGCAGTTCCAGGTGCTTTTCCATGCGCTGCAAGCTCAGCCGGTAGGCGGCTTGCGCTTCCGCTTGGCGTTCCAGCCCCGAATAGCACATCGCCAACAGGTTCGGCGATTGATAGTCTTCCGGATTCACCTCCGAGGCCTTCTGGAACAGTTCGGCGGCCTCGGCCAGCTTCCCTTCCGCAAACCGCGCCCGTGCGTAGAAGTAGTAGGCCTCGAACAGCTTGGGGTTCAGCCGGATGGCGGTCTCGAACTCGTTGCGAGCCTCCTCGTAGCGCTTGCTCAACGACACCGCCAGGCCGCGCGAAGCGTGCGCTTCCGCCGAGTCCGGATCCAGTTCCAGCGCCTTCCGGCTGGCCGCGTCGGCCTCCTTCAGATTGGCCTCGCTCGAGTCGAAATACATATAGAGGAACGAGCAGCAGTCGGCCACCCCGGCGTAGGCCCGGGCATAGTTGGGGTCAATCACCGTGGCGCGGGCGAACATCTGCCGGGCGAACTCGTAGCCCTGCGTCCGGAACTGATGGAAGTATTGTCGGCCGCGCAAGTAATAGTCGTAGGCCTGCACGTTAGCCGTGGGCGCCTTCTCAATCGCCTTCTTCTCTTTCTCCGTCAGCATCACCTGCATGGCGCGGGCGATGTTTTTAACAATCTCGTCCTGGATGGCGAAAATGTCTTCCAGTTGCCGGTCGTAGCGCTCGGCCCAGACGCCGTGCCCGGTGCGGGTTTCTATCAGTTGAGCGTTAATGCGCAGGCGTTTTCCCGCCCGGCGCACGCTGCCCTCCAGCACGTAGGCGGCGTTCAACTGTCGGCCCACCTGGGGAGCGCTGGTCCCCTTGTCGCGAAAGGCCGCCACCGCCGAGCGCGAGAACACCTGCAGCTCCTTGATCTTCAGCAACTCGGTAATCAGGTCTTCGGTGATGCCGTCGCAAAAATATTCGTCTTCCTTGTCCTGGCTCAGGTTCCGGAAGTAGAGGAGGGCCAGTGATTTCTGCGGCGCCGTTCCCGGCACCCCCAATCGCTTCAGCGCCACCAGAACTTCCCCCATCGTCTGGAACCGCTGCTCGGGTGCCTTTGCCAGACACCGCTCCACCAACTGCTCCCATTCCGCCGAAATCTCCGGCACCAGGCTCCGCAGGGGCGTGGCTAACTGTCGCAGAATGGCGTGCAAGATGTCGATGGAAGTCTCGCCAGGAAAGGGCAGCCGTCCCGCCAGACACTCGTAGAGCAGCACGCCGAAGGAGAAAATGTCGCTACGGGCGTCCACCGGCTGGCCCTGCAACTGCTCCGGTGACATATAGGGCACCGTGCCCCCTGTGCTCATCACCGTCGCCGTCCGGGTGATGAAATTCTCCACCGTCTCGCCCGCGCTCTTCTCCGTGCGCGCCACCGCCGCCAGCCCGAAGTCCAGCACCTTCACCCGCCCCCGCAGGTCGAGCATGATGTTCCCCGGCTTGATGTCCCGGTGCAGCACCCCCACCTGGTGGGCTTCGTTCAGCCCCTCGGCAATCTGCCGCGCCACTTCCAGCAGCTGCTCCGGTCCCAGCGCCCCTTGTTGCAGGCGCTGCTTGAGACTCTCCCCCTTGACCAGCTCCATAGCGATGAAGGATTCGCCTTCGGTCTCGCCGACTTCATAGACGGTGGCGATGTTGGGATGACTCAGGCGAGAGGCGGCCCGGGCTTCCTGCATTAGCCGCTTGCGCGCCTCCGCGGTGGCGGCGAACTCGCCGGAGACGAATTTTAGCGCCACCGGCCGCTGCAGTTGGAGGTCCTCGGCGGCGTAGACGGCGCCCATGCCGCCCTCGCCCAGCTTGCCCGTGACGCGGTAGTGCGAAATCGTCTGACCGATCATTGGGAAAAAAGCCGAGGCGTGAGTCTATGCTGAACTGCCTCGACTTCGCAAGCCCTGCCGCAGCCCCCGAACCGTCACCCGGAGCGCAGCCTGCCTGCGGCAGGCAGGCGCGGGCTCTGCTTATTCTTCTGCTTCACCCTCTCTGTGCCTCTGTGGCTAGAACTGCTTCAGCAACGTCCGCAGGGCGTCCGCCGCCAGTTGGGCGGCGTGGCGGCTGGCCGGCGGCAGCCCGCCCAACGCTTCGGCGACTTGTCCGTCAGTAATCTCCGCCAGTTGCTCCACCCGCCGCCCTTGCATCAACTCGGTCAGCAACGACCCGCAGGCGATGGCGGGCACGCAGCCCGAGGCCTTGAACCGCACTGCCACCACTACCCCGTTTTCCAGGCGACCTGCGAGCCGCAGCACGTCGCCGCACACCGGGTTGGTGACCTCCACCTGCGCGGTGGCATCGGCCAACTCCCCCGCATTGCGCGGGCTCTTGAAATGATCCATTACCTGCTCGCTGTACACGTTTCCGCCGATCGGGTAGGGCAAGGCCTTGCCTGCCCTGAGCGCAGCCGAAGGGTGCCTTGCCGCGGCAGGGGGCAAGCCCCTGCCCTACCCAAGCTTACGTCTGTTCAGCCCACGGGCTTCTGCCCGTGGGTCTGGATGCTGGCGCGGTGAAAGCCTTTGCGCCTTCCCCCTTGCCTGTGCTCTAATATCACTCTTCGGGGGGTAGATTAGCAGACATGCAGATTCCGCGCACACCGGGGGACATTGTCCCCTACGTGAAGAGCGTCTTCCGGCCGAAGAGGCTGGAATCGATGTTTCTCTTTGTCACCTCGCGCTGCAACTCCCTCTGCCGCACTTGCTTCTACTGGGACCAGCTCAACAAGAACGAAGACCTCACCTTCGACCAGATCCGCACCCTGTCGGAGACCGCGCCGCCCTTCGGCAAGCTCTGGGTCTCGGGCGGCGAGCCCACCATGCGCGACGACCTGGCCGAAATCATCTGCACCTTCTACCGCAACAACCACATCCACACCCTGAACTTCCCCACCAACGGCCTGCTGGCCGACAACCTCGACCGCATCGTCGGTCACGTGCTCAAGGATTGCCCCAACCTCACCCTTGACCTCAACTTCTCCATCGATGGCCTGGCCAACACCCACGACACCATCCGCGGCGTCCCCAACAACTTCGAGAAATCCCTGGCCACCATGGAGCGGATGAAACGGAAGTACGCCGGCAACCGCCGCCTGCGCCGCAACGTGGTCACCGTCATCACCCGCGAGAACTACAACGAGCTGGTCGAGCTTGGCCTGGAGATGCTCCGCCGCGACCTCACCACCGGTGAATACTTTGAGGTCATCCGCGGCAACCCGCTCGACCTCAGCCTCAAGAACCTCCGCCGCCACGAGCTCAAGGCGCTCCACGACCGGTTGTTCGCCGTCCACGAAGCCCACGCCGATCGCCTCTTCGCCGAGGTGCCCGCCTCCCTGCGCTGGTTTCCCAAGATGTACTACCTGGGCACCATCAAGATGGCTTTTGAAATCCACGAGCAGAACCTCGAGCGCCCACAGCGCTGGCCCATGCCCTGCACCGCCGGCGTCACCAGCATCGTCATCGACCACAACGGCATGTTCCGCGCCTGCGAAATCCGCCAGCCGCTCGGCCGTCTCCACGACTTCAACTTCAACGTCACCGCCGCCCTCAACTCACCGGCTATGCAGAAAGAGGTCAAGGCTATCCCTGAGGCCAACTGCTGGTGCACGCACTCCTGCTGGATCACCGACTCGCTCAAGTTCAGCCCCCGCGTGCTGCTCTTCAAGATTCCCTGGACCTGGCTTAAGACGCGCCTGCGCCGCTTCCCCCAGCTCAACCTCAGCGACATCGAGCCCTTCCGCGAAGAGCTGCCAGTTTAGTCCCTCTGGGGTGGGACAGACATTCTTGTCTGTCCTGCGAGAAGTCGCCTTCTCTTGTCGCCATTCCCTTTCGCCCGTCGGCCCGTAGCGCGGGTTGCCCGCCCGAAGTTCAACCCTCGTCCTGCTTGTCCTGAGCAGAGTCGAAGGGAGCGAAGCCGAAGGGAAAGAAGTTGAGGGATGCCACTGGGGCCGCGGTAGAATGTTGAGATGCGCAGCGCTGCCCGCATCGTCTCGCTCGCGCCCAGCGCCACCTCCATCCTCTGCGCCCTGGGAGCGAAGAAACAACTCATCGGCGTCACTCGCTGGTGCCGCGACGTGGCCCCGGTCGACGCCCTGCCCACCTTCGGTGACTGCTGGCGCTGCGACGCCGACGCGGTGGCCGCCCTCCAGCCTGACCTGGTCATCGGCTCCGTACCCTACCGGGCTGAGGTGGTGGAAGCCTTGCTTCGCCGCGGCCTCACGTTCCTCGCCATGAATCCCCGCACCCTGAAGGACATCTTCTCTGACATCGCCATGGTGGGACGGCTCATGGGACGCGAGAAGCAGGCCCAACGGCTCGCGCGTGAGATGAAGCGCAAAATCCAACAGATCGCCGCACGTGCGCGCCGCGCCCGCCGCCGGCCCCGTGTCTATATCGAAGTCTGGTCGAACCCGCTGATCGTCGCGCCGCCCTGGGTGGAAGAAATGGTCGCTCTGGCCGGCGGACGCTTCGTGCCTCGGGGCGGCGGCCGCAAGGTTACCGAACGGGAAGTCTTTTCCGCCAAACCGGAAATCGCCATACTGGCGTGGGCCGCCTGCGGCCTGCATGTCGACACCAGAAAAGTTCTGCGCCGGCCGGGCTGGGCTGGAGTGCCGGCATTCCGCCGCCGCCAAGTCTACCTGGTAAGCGACGAAACCGTGAACACGCCCTCACCCGTGGTGACCGGCGGGCTGGAACGCCTGGCAAAGATCATCCACCCGGAAATTTTCGGCCCGCCGGAAGACGACAAGGTCGTCCGCGTGCCCCTGTGAGCAAGGAGACCGAATGGGCGACACCGAAGAAATCCTGAAGCAGGTGGATCTCCTGATCGAGGCCCGCACCTCCAATGCCGACTGGCTGCGTGACCTCTGCGTCCTGCTCCAGCGCGAGCGCCCACACTACAACTGGGTGGGCTTCTACTTCCTCGAGGGTAATGAGCTCGTCGTGGGCCCCTACGTGGGTGCGCCCACGCCGCACACCCGCATTCCCCTCGACCAAGGCATTTGCGGCGCCGCCGTCCGGGAGAGGAAAGCCGTTATCGTCCCCGACGTCGGCCAGGACCCCCGCTACCTGGCCTGCAGCCTCGAAACCAAGTCGGAGATCGTTGTCCCCATTGAGCACGAAGGCTGGATCCTGGGCGAAATCGACATCGACTCCCGCCAGCTCAACGCCTTCCGGGCCGACGACCACGCCCTGCTGCAGACCGTCGCCTACCGCCTCGCCCCCCTCCTGGCCCAGGAACCGGCTGGCCGAGCCTGATACGCCCCCGCCGATTGATAATTTCCCCGCTTGGGTGTAGGCTTCGCCTGATTCCGTCGGGGGGCGAGCGAGGAGCCGTTTTCACCCATGAAACTCGACACTTTCCAAGTGGTGCCTGCCCTGCCCGAAAAGCTGGCCGGGCTGCGGGAAATCGCTTACAACCTGCTGTGGTCGTGGGACGAGGGCCTGCGCGCCCTCTTCCCCCGCGTCGACCGCGAACTCTGGGAGCGCACCTACCAGAACCCCATCCTGATGCTGGGCCAGATCTCCCAGCAGCGCCTGGAGGACCTGGTCAAGGACGACAACTTCATGTCCTTCTACCAGCGCGCGTACGAGGGCTTGCAGTCCTACATGAAGGACAAGACCTGGTGGGAGAAGCGCTTCTCCGAGAAGCCGTTGATCGCTTACTTCTCCGCCGAGTTCGGCATCGCCGAGTCCCTGCCCATCTATTCTGGTGGCCTGGGCGTGCTGGCGGGGGACCACCTCAAGAGCGCCAGCGACCTGGGCGTACCCCTGGTGGGCGTGGGGCTGCTCTACCAGCAGGGTTACTTCCGCCAGTACCTGACTTCGGACGGCTGGCAGCAGGAGTCCTACCCCACCAATGACTTCTACAACCTGCCGGTCGAACCCGTTTCCACCGGCGACGGCACCCCGCTCCGGATTCAACTCTCCATGGCCGGCCAGCCCTTCCAGGCGCAGGTCTGGAAAACCCAGGTGGGTCGCCTGCCGCTCTACTTGCTAGACACCAACCTGCCGGAAAACCCCCGCGAGCTCCAGGACATCACCGACCAGCTCTACGGCGGCGACCAGGAGAACCGCATGCGCCAGGAGATTGTGCTGGGCATCGGCGGCCTGCGCGCCCTCACCACCATGGGCTTGCAACCCACCACCTGCCATATGAACGAAGGCCACTCCGCCTTCCTCGCCCTGGAGCGCATACGCCTGCTGATGAAAGAAAACCGGCTCAGCTTCCCCGAGGCCTTGGAGGTGACGCGAGCCGGCTCCGTCTTCACCACCCATACCCCGGTGCCGGCCGGCTTCGACATGTTCACCCCCGAGCTGATGGACAAGTACTTCAGCGACTATGTGCGCGAGGTTGGCATCTCGCGCGAAGAGCTGCTGGCCTTGGGCCGCAGCAACGCCGGCGACCCGCGCGAGCCGTTCAACATGGCGGCGCTGGCTCTCCGCTCCAGCGCCCACGCCAATGCGGTGAGCGCGTTGCACGGGGAGGTGTCGCGCGGACTGCTGACCAAGTTCTTCCCCAGCGTCCCCCAAGCCGAGGTCCCCGTCGGCCACGTCACCAACGGCATCCACACCCGCACTTGGGTCTCCCGCGAGATGGCGCTCCTCTTTGACCGTTATCTGGGCCCGGAATGGTGGCGCCGCCCGGGCGAACCCGCCACCTGGAAATCGGTCGACGACATCCCCGATGAAGAGCTCTGGGCCACCCACGAACGCCGCCGGGAACGCCTGGTCACCTTCGCCCGCCGTCGGTTGATGCGCCAGTTGGAACAACGAGGTTCCTCCGACGCCGAGATCGGCCGGGCCCGCGGCGTGCTCAACTCCCGCGCCCTCACCATCGGCTTTGCCCGGCGTTTCGCCCCGTACAAGCGCGCTACCCTGCTGCTCCGCGATCTGGATCGTCTGAAGAAGATCCTTCTCAACGCCGAGCGCCCCGTGCAGATCATCTTTGCCGGCAAGGCCCACCCGCGCGACACCGAAGGCAAGGAGATACTGAAGACCGTCTTCGCCTTCTGCCACCAGGAGGATGTCCGGCGCAACGCCGTCTTTCTGGATGACTATGACCTGGTGGTGGCC
>DATEUS010000064.1:0-2151 GCA_035282985.1 Candidatus Acidiferrales bacterium | reverse complement strand
TGCGCCCGGAGGGAATGCACCTGACACTCAAATTCATCGGGGAGATGCCGCCCGAAAAGCTGTCGGCCATCCGGGAGGCGCTCGGTGGCGTCACGAGCCCCGCGCCGGTGCACCTCGACTTCCAGGGTCTGGGCTACTTTCCCAACGAGCGACGGCCGCGGGTGTTTTGGGTGGGCGTTCGCGCCAGCGACAACCTGGCCCCGCTGGCTGTCCACATCGAAGACGCCTTGGCCCCGCTGGGCATTGCCCGGGAAAAGCGGGCCTACGCGCCCCACCTTACTCTGGGTCGGTTCAAGAGTGCCGACGGCCTGGGACGGCTCCAGCAGTTAATCGCTGCACTGCCTTCGACCCAGTTCGGGCAGTTCGGCGCAGACAGCTTTATCCTCTACCAAAGCCGGTTGTCGCCCAAAGGCGCGGAGTACACCAAGCTGGAAGAGTTTGCTTTTGTGCGGAGCTGACCCCGTTGATGCTGGCTGGGCCCGTTAGCTTGATAGTGGCTTACCTCCTGGGGGCAGTTCCCTTCGGCTACGTATTCGTCCGATTGCACCTGGGGCGGGACATCCGCGCCTACGGCAGCGGGTCGACCGGCGCCACCAACGTCACCCGCTCCGCCGGCCCGCTGTTGGGGCTGCTGACGCTGGCGCTCGATGTGGGCAAAGGCTACGCCGCTGTGCTCCTAGCCGCTTGGCTCACCGATGGCGACATCCGCTGGGCCTCGGCCGCTGCGGTGGCGGCGATTGTAGGGCACAGTTATCCCGTCTTTCTACGCTTTCGCGGCGGCAAGAGTGTGGCCACCGGCGTGGGTGTCTTCCTCTACCTGGCGCCGCTGGCCGTGGCCGGCGCTCTGCTAGTCTGGCTGGTAGTAGTGCTTGGCTGGCGCTACGTCGCCCTAGGCTCGGTGTTGGCGACGTGCGCCTATCCGCTCTTCGCCTTCGCTTTCTATCGCTCCGAACTGCCGGCCACGTTGGCGGCGGTGGCGTGTGCCGTTATCATCATCCTTCGCCACCGGTCCAACCTGGAGCGGTTGGTTCAAGGGACCGAGCCCCGGTTCAGCTTGAAGCGGAAACCTTGATGCGCACCATCGCCATCATCGGCGGAGGCAGTTGGGGCACGGCGCTGGCGCTGGCCCTTTCCCGCAGCCGCGTCGCCCACCGGCTGCGCTTGTGGGTGCGGGAAGAAGACCTGGCCGCCCGCATGCAGAAAACCCGGGAGAACGATCTGTTCCTGCCCGGCTTTCGCGTGCCCGAGGAAGTAACGGTCACCGCCAAGCTGGAGGAAGCGGCCGACGCCGCCGACCTGCTGCTGAGCGTGGTTCCCACCCAGTTTCTGCGGGCGGTGTGGCAGCAGCTCGGTGTTGGCCTCTCGCCCTCCACCCTCATCGTCAGTGCCACCAAGGGCCTGGAGAAAGATTCGCTCGCCCGTCCCTCCGAAGTCATCCACGAAGTTCTGGGGCCAAACTCAGCCTCGCGGCTGGCCGCGCTCTCCGGGCCCTCGTTCGCGCGTGAGGTGGCTGCCGGCCTGCCCACGGCCGCCGTCATCGCCTCTGCCAATGCCGAGCTGGCCCGCGACCTGCAGGCGGAACTCGCCAGCCCGGCCTTGCGCCTCTACACCAACAGCGACACCATCGGCGTCGAGATTGGCGGGGCGGTGAAGAACATCATCGCCATCGCCGCCGGCGTCTGCGACGGACTGCAGCTGGGCACGAACGCGCGGGCCGCTTTGATGACACGCGGACTGGCCGAGATTACCCGCCTGGCCGTGGCCTGCGGTGGCCGCGCCGAAACCCTGGCCGGACTGGCGGGGCTGGGCGACCTAGTGCTCACCTGCACCGGCGCTCTCAGCCGCAACCGCACCGTGGGCCTGGAACTGGCCAAAGGCCGCCGCTTGAAGGAAATCGTCGGCTCGATGCGCATGGTAGCCGAAGGCGTGGAAACCACGCAGGTCACGCGCGCCTTGGGACAAAAGCTGGGCGTGGAGCTGCCCATCACCGAGCAGATGTACCGCCTGCTCTTCGAAGGCCAGGAGCCCGGCGCCGCCGTGCGCGAGCTGATGGAGCGCGCCCTGCGCGAAGAGTGACCCGCCTGCAGGCACCGCTTTCGGCGGGGAGTAAACCCCCTCCCTACCTCAGTCCCGGTCGCATCCACGTTTGGG
>DATEUS010000063.1:0-2846 GCA_035282985.1 Candidatus Acidiferrales bacterium | reverse complement strand
CGTGGTGCAATGGGACCCGAAATCGGCCCAGCGTGTTGAGATTCCTGTCTTCCTCTATATCACCACCCGACCCTCGCTGCTGAACCAGCGGCTCTTCGCCCCGCTGGGTGAGGTGGCCCAGGTGTTTCTGGAAGTCCTCGCTGTGAGCGGGGTGGTGTTCCTCCTTCTGCAGGTGGTCTCTCTGATTACCGGGATTCGCCTGAGCCGACGGATCACGTCGGCCATCAATGACCTCTACGCCGCCACCCAGCGCTTGCAGGCGGGCGATTTCTCCGTTCGCGTCCCCCACCGGCGCGAGGACCAGTTGGGCGCTCTGGGCGAGTCCTTCAACCAGATGGCCGCCTCCATCGAGCGGTCGATTGAAGAGTCCAAGCAGCGCCAGCGGCTGGAAAACGAGCTGGAGATCGCCCGCCAGGTGCAGGAGCAGCTCTTTCCCCGCCAGGTGCCGCCGCTGAAGACCCTGGCGCTAGTCGGCCGCTGTCGCCCGGCGCGGGTGGTGAGCGGCGACTATTACGATTACGGCCTGGCCGAGCCCGGCCGGCTGATTTTCACCATCGGGGACATCAGCGGGAAGGGCATTTCCGCCGCTCTGCTGATGGCCAGTATCCAGTCCATTCTCCGCAGTCAGGTCTACGCCAGCCAGTTGACCGGGCAGCTCGGCCAACTCAGCGTGGCCGAGTTGGTGACGCGGGTCAACCGCCTGCTGTGCGCCACCACCAGTACGGACAAGTTCTCTACGCTCTTCGTGGGGTTCTATGACGACGCCACGCGCCAGTTGACCTACACCAATGCCGGCCACCTCGCCCCCGTGCTGCTGCGCGGCGGCAACACCCAGGAACTGGCCACCGGGGGGCCAGTGGTGGGTCTGTTCCGCGACCTCACCTACGAGCAGGCCACCGTGGAGCTCCAGCCCGGCGACTGGCTGGTGGCCTACACCGACGGCCTGACGGAGGTGGAGAACTCCTACGAAGAGGAGTACGGCAACGAACGCCTGATTGCCTTCCTGGAGCGGCACGCCGACAGCGCCGGTCCCGAGCAGCTCATCGAGGCGGTGATGGCGGAGCTGCAACAGTGGGCGCCGGGCGTCGAGCAGAGCGATGACCGCACTCTGCTGGTGGCGCGTGCCTGCTGAGGCTGCCGGTTTGGTGTATACTGCCCCGCAGGTCGTGACGGTTACGATCTCCACAATGCGCACCCACAGCGGAGAGTGGCCTCCTTGCCTCTGGTCAATCGAGTAGCTCTCATCACCGGCGCCGGCCGCGGCCTGGGGAAGGGAATTGTGCTCTCCTTGGCTTCGGAAGGGATGCGCCTGGCGCTCTGTTATCGAGGAAACCGCACCGCTGCCCAGCAGACCGCCCGGCAGGTGCAGGTCCGGGGAGCGGAAGCGCTGGTGCTCCAGGCCGACGTCACCGTTCCCGCCCAGGCGGAGAAGTTGGTGGCGGGGGTGGTGAAACACTATGGCCGCCTCGATGCCCTCATCAACAACGTGGGCGAATTCGGCTGGCGCCCGGTCATCGAGTCCACCGTGGCCGAGTGGGAGAGCGTGATCGCCTCCAATCTTTTCAGCGTCTTCTATGTCAGCAAGCAGGTGCTGCCGGTGATGCGCCAGCAGCGCTGGGGCCGCATCATCAACCTGGGAGCGGCAGGGGCCGAGCGGGCCTTCGGCCAGGCCAAGATCTCCGCTTATGCCGCCGCCAAGGCGGCGGTGGCGTCCTTCACCCGCTCGCTGGCGATTGAAGAGGCGCCCTATGGGATCACCGTCAATATGGTGAATCCCTCCAACGTGGATGACCAGGAGTTGACCCGGGAAGAAGCCGTCCGCATCCATGACGCCCGCTTTCCCGTGGGCCGGCCGCCCAGCGCCGAAGACGTGGCCGCCGCCATCCGATTCTTCCTTGCCGATGAGGCCGGGTACACCACCGGGCAAGTGGTCACCGTCAGCGGCGGCTGGATGCTCTAGGTTGGCCGCTGGCCGAGCGGAGAGTCCGCCCGATGAAGATTCTCACCGCCGAGCAGATGCGACGGATTGACCGGTTGACCGTCGAGCGCACCGGAATTTCCAATCGAGAGCTGATGGAGAATGCCGGCCGCCACGTGGCCAACTTTCTTCTGCAGCAATTCCCTTCGCCCGGGCGCATCAGTATTCTCTGTGGCAAAGGGAACAACGGGGGCGACGCTCTGGTGGCTGCTCGCCATCTACTCCAACCAGGCCACCGGCCGCGGGTGCTGTTGTTCGCCTCCCCCGCCGACCTGAAAGGAGACCCGCAGGCCAACTACGAGGCGTATCTCCAGGCTGGGGGTAAGGTGGAAGTGCTTCCCGCACCGGAGGAGTGGGACAAGCAACGCAGCTCCGTGCTCCACTGCGACGTGCTGGTGGACGGGCTTTTGGGGACAGGACTTTCCGGCCCGGTGACAGGCTACTTGGCCCAGGTTATAGCTGACGTCAATGCGCACCACCGTCGCTACCGGGTGCTGGCGGTGGACATCCCCTCGGGCCTGCCTTCTGACAGCGGCGAGCCCATGGGGGACTCCATCCGGGCCGATGCCACCGTCACCTTCACGGCGCCCAAGCAAGGGCAGATTTTTCCTCCCAATTGCACCCGCGTCGGCACTCTGGCGGTTGCGCCCATCGGCTCTCCTCCAGAGCTTTACGCCGACGACCCCGACCTGTTTTTGAACTTGATTGTGGCCCGGCAGTTTGCCGGGTTGGGCTTGGCCCGCGAGCCCACCGCCCACAAGGGCCACTTTGGCCATGTTTTGCTGGTGGCTGGCTCGCGTGGCAAAACCGGCGCCGCCGCTCTGGGCGGCAAAGCAGCCTTGCGGATGGGAGCCGGGCTGAGCACGGT
>DATEUS010000062.1:0-2306 GCA_035282985.1 Candidatus Acidiferrales bacterium | reverse complement strand
CCGCTACACCGAATGCCGCCTGGCCCCCATCGCCCTGGAGCTGCTGGCCGACATCGACAAAGAGACGGTGGACTTCACCCCCAACTTCGATGACACCACCCAGGAGCCGCTCGTGCTCCCCTCCAAGATTCCCAACCTGCTGGTGAACGGCAGCTCCGGCATCGCCGTCGGCATGGCCACCAACATCCCTCCGCACAACTTGGCGGAAGTGCTGGACGCCGCCTCGCTGCTGCTGCGCAAGCCCAACGCCACGCTGAAGGAAGTGATGCAGTTGGTGCCGGGGCCGGACTTCCCGACCGGCGGCTTCATCTTCGGCAAGGAGGGCATCGAGCAGGCTTACCGCACCGGCCGGGGGTCGTTCAACATCCGCGCCCGCGCCGCCATCGAGGAGGCCGGCAAAGAGAAGCAGAACATCGTCATCACCGAGATTCCCTACCAGGTCAACAAAGCCAAGCTGATCGAAAAAATCGCCGAGTTGGTGACCAACAAGAAGGTGGAAGGCATCGGGGACATTCGCGACGAGAGCGACCGCGAGGGGATGCGGATCGTGCTGGAGCTGAAGCGGGGTGAGCAGCCGGAAATCATCCTCAACAACCTCTACAAGCACACCCAGATGCAGGTGAGCTTCGGCATCATCCTGCTGGCGATTGTCAACGGCCAGCCGCGGGAGCTGGGGCTGATCGAGGCCCTGCAGCTCTTCATCAACCACCGCATCGACGTCGTCCGCCGGCGCACCCAGTACGAGCTGACCAAGGCGCGAATGCGGGAGCACATTCTGCTCGGCTTCAAGCGGGCGCTCTCCAAGCTCGACGCCATCATCAAGCTGATTCGGAACTCCGAGTCCCCCGCCGAAGCCAAGGCCGGCCTGATCAAGCGCTGGGACTTCACCGACCTCCAGGCCCAGGCCATCCTCGACCTGCAACTGCACCGGCTGACCCAACTGGAGCGGGAGAAGATTCTGGAAGAGTTGAAGGCGCTGGAGGCACGCATCAAGGAGCTGGAGGAAATCCTGGCCTCGGACGAGAAGCTGCGCGGGCTGATTGCCGCCGAGCTGCGCGACATCCAGAAGCGCTTCGGCGACGACCGCCGCACCCAGATCGTCGCCCAGGTGGAAGAGATCAAGCTCGAGGACCTGGTGCCGGACGAAGAGGTCATCATCACCGTCACCCACAACGGCTACCTGAAGCGCACGCCGCTGGAGTCCTACCGCCTCCAGGGGCGCGGGGGCAAGGGGCGGATGGCGCTGAAGGCGCGCGAGGACGATTTCGTCGAGTACCTCTTCGTGGCCGGCACGCACGGCTACATCCTGGTCTTCACCCAGACGGGCAAGGTCTACTGGCTGCGGGTGTGGGACACGCCCGAAGCCGGCTGGGCTTCGCGCGGCAAACCCATCACCCAGTTGCTCACTCTGCCCAAGGAAGAGCGCGTGGCCGCCTTCCTCGCGGTGCGCTCGCTGGAGGAAGCCGACCGCTACGTCTTCTTCGTCACCCGCAACGGCACGGTGAAGAAGACCGAGCTGAGCCAGTTCGCCAACCCGCGCTCGACCGGCATCTACGCCATCTCGCTGGAAGAGAACGACGAGTTGGTCGACGCCCGGCTGACCGACGGCAAGCATATGATCTTCCTCGGCAGCCACAACGGCCTCGCCATTCTCTTCCGCGAGTCCGACGTGCGCTCGATGGGCCGGCAAGCCTACGGCGTGCGCGGGATGAACCTCAATACCAGCGGCAAGAAGGGCAAGGAGGCTGACTACATCGTGGGCATGGCCGCCATCTCGCCCGACTGGGAAGCAGTGGGCAAGGCGATGAAAGCGCCGCCGGCCACGCTGGAGGACGTGCCGGACGAAGTGCTGAAGAAGGCGCTCACCGACTGGACGCTGACGGTGACCGAGCTCGGCTACGGCAAGCGCACCGAGCTGGGCGAGTACCGCATCCAGTCGCGCGGCGGCAAGGGCGTCATCAACATCAAGGTGGGGGCGAAGAACGGCCCGGTGGCCGCGGTCGCCCGCGTGCCCAAGGACGCCGACGCCATGATCGTCACCGAGCGCGGCAAGATCATCCGTGTGCGCACCAAGCAGATTCGCTCCACGGGGCGGGCGGCGCAGGGCGTGCACCTGCTGAAGCTGGAAGAAGGCGACCACATCGCCGCTGCCGCTGCGGTCATTGAGGAAGAAGAAGCCGAAGCTGTCGTCGCCGCCGAAGCGCCAAGCCCCCGCTTGCCCTGAGCGCAGTCGAAGGGCCGAATAGACCGTGCCCTGTCGGAGCGAAGCCTGCCTGCGGCAGGCAGGCGGAGATCCCGAGCGAAGT
>DATEUS010000061.1:0-4190 GCA_035282985.1 Candidatus Acidiferrales bacterium | reverse complement strand
GGTAGGGATGGTTGCCGACCTTGAGGTGAAGGTCGGAGGCCTTGCGCTCAACCGCTTCGCGCAGCAAATCGTCAATATTCATTGCTTTTCCCCGTGGTGGCTGGGGTTGTCCCCATGAACCTAGGCGGACGCTAGCACAAGCCCTTGGGCAGTGTCAACGGATGAGCATCGCTGTCGCTCGCGACGGGGTGGCGGCCGGGGACGGCGGACGCCCCCTTGACAGCCGCCCCGCCCTAGGCTAGATTAGAATAACTCTAATTCAAAAAGAAAGGGAGGTCCGTATCCATGGGAAAAGTTGCTCGTGAAGTCGTTGAGAAGGCCGGCGTCAATGTGGACGAGTTGATCAAGAAGCTGGTCCGCGCCGCCTCGGCCGAGTTCACCACCTACTACTATTACACCATCCTCCGCGTCAATGCCATTGGCTTTGACGGCGAGGGCTTGAAGGAAATCATCGAGGACGCTCGCATCGAGGACCGCAACCACTTCGAGGCCCTGACGCCGCGCATCTACGAGCTCGGCGGCAGCCTGCCCCGCGACATCAAGGACTTCGCCAAAGACGCCGCTTGCCCCGACGCCTATCTGCCCAAGGATCCCCGCAACATGCAGGAGATGCTCAAGGTGCTGGTGGAAGCCGAGCGCTGTGCCATCCGTGTGTACACAGAAATCTGCCAGATGACGACAGGGAAGGACCCGCGCACGCACGACCTCTCCCTCGCCATCCTGCACGAGGAGATCGAGCACGAGGCCTGGTTCTCCGAGTTTCTGGGCGAGGGCCCCTCGGGCCACTTCCGTCGTGGCGCCCCCGGGGAGTCTCCCTACACGGCCCGCTTCATGACCGTGCCCAAGGGCTAAAGCAGGCCGGTAGCCCCTCGGCTTGGCTCGGGGCAGGCCAGTGACCAGTAGCCGGTGACCGGTGAAAAACAGATTCCGAGGGCGGCACATTCCGCCGCCCTCGGAATAGCCGTACTGGCGTCCTTGGTGAGTTGCCGGGCAAGTGCGCTGCGGATTCGCTGTCGTGAACTCTCATGCCGGGAAGAAGTGCCTGCGGTGGGTGCGAGTGGCCCGCGTGGAGGATGTTCCTCCGGGGCAGGTGCACCGAGTGGAGGTCGAGGGTCGGGTGCTGGCCCTGGTCAACCGCGACGGGCGATTCTATGCCCTGGACGCTGTCTGTCCCCACCAGGGCGGCCCCTTGGACCAGAGCCAACTCTGGCGCGGCGCCCTCGAATGCCCCTGGCACCACTTCCGCTTCGATCCCGCCACCGGCGCCAACCGCTATCCCGGCAATGTCTATCCTCCCGACATGCCCCAGCTTCGGGGCGAAGTGCGCCCGGCAAAAGTGTACCCGGTGCAAGTGCGTGGGGAAGAAGTTCTTGTGGCCGTCCCCGAGGAGACGGCGGAACGTTAACGCGCGGCGCCCACCGGCCCCGCATGGGAAACCTGCGGGGCAGGCTGCTTGACCGTTGTCAGCCACTGGTAGCGGTCGGGCTTGGTTCCTTTGATGATGCCGAAGAACTCCTCCTGCAGTTTCCGCGTGATGGGGCCGGGCTCACCCCCGGCGATCTTGATCTTGTCAATCGAGCGGACGGGGGTGATCTCGACGGCGGTGCCGCAGAAGAAGACCTCGTCGACGATGTAGAGCATTTCGCGGGGGATGGGCTGCTCGCGCGCCGGAATCTCCAGGTCGCCCGCCAGCGTCATCACCGTCTCGCGGGTGATGCCCGGGAGCACCGAGTTGCTCAGCGGCGGCGTCAGCAGGGTTCCATCGCGCACCACAAAAATGTTCTCGCCGCTGCCTTCGCTCACCAGGCCGCGCTCGTCCAGAGCAATCCCTTCCACGTAGCCGTTGACCAGCGCCTCCATCTTGATGAGCTGGGCGTTCATGTAGTTGGCGGCGCTCTTGGCCATAGCCGGCAGGGTGTTGGGGGCCATGCGCGCCCAGGAAGAGACGCAGACGTCCACGCCTTTCTCAATGGCTTCCTCGCCCAAATAACCGCCCCACGGCCAGCAGGCGATATAGACCTCGATCGGCGCCTTGAACGGATTCACACCGACGGCGCCGTAACCCCGCAGCACCAGCGGGCGCAGGTAGCAGTGGGGCATCTTGTTGACCCGCACCAGCTCGACTTGGGCCTGCATCAGCTCGTCCAGCGAGTAGGGCAACTCGATGCGGTAGATGCGGGCGGAGTTGATCAGCCGCTGCGTGTGCTCCTTCAAACGGAAGATGGCCGGCCCGGCGGGTGTGGCGTAGCAGCGCACCCCTTCAAACAGACAGGAGGCGTAGCTGATGACATGGGCAACGACGTGGATGGTGGCATCGTCCCAGTCAATGAACTTGCCGTTGTGCCAGATTTTCTCCGTCTTTTGCAGCGCCATCGAACGCTCCTATCCTCTCTCTGTTTAGGATGCCTCGAAAGGCCCAGGCGACTCCAAAGTGACCGGTACTGTGTGCGGATGTGGGTGGAGACAGGAACTGCAGAGTGTGTTGGATTGCACTATCCCGTGCAATGGCAGGAGACCTAGCATGGAACGAAGCGAAACCTATCCCACGCCGCCCCAGAAAGCAAGCGCCAAATTGGCCGCCCGCAGCGCACGGCGGCGGGTTGGCGCCCGGGCAACCTCCTGTGGCACAATGCGCACAACCAGAACCCAAGCGGTCTCATCGTAGAGACGGGGCCAGGGAGGAACCGATGCGCACACGCTCTTTCTGGCGGCCAGGGCTGAGCCTGCTGCTGGCCGTCTTGTTGTTGGCCCCGGCGCTCTATGCCGATCGCACCCGGCTGAAGCCGGGAATGAACTTCTTCAGCGAGCAGCAGGACATCGAGCTGGGGCGGGAAGCGGCCCAGGACGCCGAGAAGCAGCTTCCCCTGCTCAACCGCGAGCAGGTGGACGCCTACTTGAATCAGCTTGGCCAGCGCCTGGCCGGCTCTGCCCCCGGCTACAAGTACCCCTACCAGTTCAAGGCAGTCAATCAGGGGGAGATCAATGCCTTTGCGCTGCCGGGCGGCTTTCTCTACGTCAACCGGGGAACGATCGAGGCGGCGGAGAATGAAGCCCAGTTGGCCGGGGTGATGGCTCACGAGATTGCCCACGTCGCCCTCCGCCACGGCACCAACCAGTTGTCGAAGGCCATGTTGGCCCAGGCGCCCCTCGCCATCTTGGGAGGGATGCTGGGGGGCGGCGGGAGCCTGGCCGGACAGTTGGCGCAGTTGGGCATCCAGGTTGGCTTCACCAGCGTCTTCCTGAAGTTCTCTCGCACCGCTGAGACGCAGGCGGACGTGCTGGGCACGCAAATGTTGCACGATGCCGGTTACGACCCCCAGGCCATGGCTGACTTTTTCCAAACTATCCAGGAGAAGGGCGGCGGGCGCGGCCTCGAGTTCTTCTCCAGCCACCCCAACCCCGAGAATCGCGAGAAGAGAATCGAAGAAGAGATTGGCAAGCTGGGCGCGCTCAAGAACCCGCGGCCTGGCTCGGACGACTTCCACGCCGTGCGCAGTTACTTGCAGGGCCTGCCGCCGGCGCCCAAGGCGGGAGAGAAGCCACAGCCAGAAGCACAGGAGCAGACGCAGCGGCCGGCCGAGCCGCCCGCGCGCAGTTTCCAGGGTTACCGCCACCGCGACTTTGCCATCCAGTACCCCTCCAACTGGGAGGTGCACGAAGGCGGCACCCAGGTGGTCTTCGCTCCTGCGGGCGGCGTCGGTCAGAATGCCATCGCTTACGGCGCCATGGCCAATGTGCTCGATCTCGAGGATTCGCAGGTGTCGTTGGAAGAGGCCACCGACCGCCTCGTCCACCAGATGCTGCAATCGAACCCGGGCATGCGGAAGATTTCCCACGAGCGCGCGCGCGTCGGTGAGCGCCGCGCCATCGCCACCCAGCTCAGCGGAAGCTCGCCGCTGAAGGGCGAGCGGGAGACCGACTGGCTCTTCACCGTGCGGCTGCCCGACGGCCTGTTCTACGTTGTGTTCATTGTTCCCGAGTCCGACTACCGCACCTACCAACGTACCTTCCAGGAGATGCTCGACTCCATCCGCTTCCGCTGACGCCGGTCCTCCAGGCTGTTCGGCGCAGCGAGGTCGGCGGCCGGGGCGTGGTCTGGATAGCGTGTGGCCCTTCTGCTAGAATCACTCGAGAGTGTAGTAGCGAGGTCCTACCATGCTTTTTTCTCAGCGTATTGTTTTCGTTGTCAC
>DATEUS010000060.1:0-5077 GCA_035282985.1 Candidatus Acidiferrales bacterium | reverse complement strand
TCGACCGACCTCAACCATCTCTGCGAGGCCAGCCGTGTCGGTGCGCGCATCTATGCGGAGATGATTCCCGCCGTAAAGGTGCCGCCGTCGCTTGAGCGGCGCCTGCGAACGAGCGGACTGAAGCTGGCGCTCGAAGCTGGGGAAGACTACGAGCTGCTTTTCACCGTGAACCCGAAGGAAGCGCTGCGCCTGCCCCGCCAACTTGCCGGGATCAAGCTCACTCCCATCGGAGAGATCACCCGCGGCCGACGGATCACAATCGTCGGGTCTTTCGGGCGGCCCCTGCCGCTGCCGCCGCGCGGTTGGGACCACTTCCGCCGCTAGCAGCGACTCTCACTCGCTAAGAGGTTTGTAGTAGCGCTCGCCGGCGCAGGCGCGGCAGAGCGTGCGGCCGTCGCGCACGACTTCCCGTTTGAAATTGATGCCCTCGCCGCACTCCGCGCAGAGAACGCGCGGGGCCTTGAACCCCGGCAATTCCTCCGCCGGCAGTTCGACCCGCACCCACTGGCGAGTGAAGAGTTCGTCGTCGGACAGCTCGCGATAGGCGCGGCGCTGAGCCTGCTCTTTGTCCAAGTCGGGATACATTTCCCGCGCCTTCTGCTTCGATTCTTCGCGCGCCACCACCCGCAGAGCACGGTTGGCCTTGAGATCGACGAAAGTTGCCGCCACTTTGCCGAAGTCCTTGAACTTCAGGGCGCGCTTGCCCAGCCGGCAGCCGGTCACGAGCTGCACGGCGTCGGTGGCGCAGCGGTCAATTTCGACAATCGTGACCAGACGCTTGCGCTCCTTGATGGGGTCGTCGATGCCCAGCGCGCGCAGCCCCAGCAGTGCCAGCCGAATGCCGAGAATCTGCCCGGCACAAGTATGCCCGTGCGCCACGCTGGCCCGCTCGACGTATTCATCCAAGGTCTGCATTTGGAGAGCTATTCTACCGCTAGTGACAGGGCCGACAAAGGACTCATCGCTGTGGTGTCGGAGATGTCGTCAGAACGCGGTGCGGAGGAGTTTGATGGTGGCGATGAGAAGAACAACGCCGAGGATGCGCCGCAGCCACAGACCGCGGAAACGCTGCGCGCCTAGATAGGAACCCACCAGCCCGCCGGCAAACGCCACCCCCACCAGCACGCCCAGGGCTGACCAGTCGACCGTCTTGCGCAGCAGGTGGCCGTAGAGTCCGGCGACCGAGTTGACCCAGATGAAAGCCGCCGAGGCGGCCGCCGTCCGCTTGGCGTCGGCCCACTTGAGCAGGATCAGGAGCGGGCTGAGGAAAATGCCGCCACCCACCCCAATAATGCCGGAGAGAAAACCGATGCCGGCCCCCACCGGCAACGCCACCGCCAGCGACGGGACGCGGATGAAGGACTCTTCCTGCGGGGGCGGCACCACCACCAGCAAGCGATAGGCGGCGAAGATTAACACCACCGCCAACAGCACCAGATAGGTGCGCGGCGAAACCGGCGTCAGCCCGCCCAGAAAGGCGAAGGGAATCGAGGTCAGCAGAAACGGCCACAGCAGGCGGAAAGCAAAGTGCCCGGCCCGCCAGTAGGAGGTGAAGGAGGTGCCGGCCACCAACAGGTTCAGGCAGAGCGCGCTCGGGGCCATCGCCGCCGGCGCCAAGCCGAAGAACGAGAGCACGGCCAAGTAACCCGAGGCGCCGCCGTGGCCCACCGAGGAGTAGGCCACCGCCACGAAAAAGATCAGCCCCAGGAGCAAGGCCAGCAACGCCGGTTCGGCGGGCAGCATAGGCGCGCTAATAACAGCACAAATCAATGCCGCACGCACGTTTTTCTCGCGCCGGCCGCTTACTCCCAAAGTGATTGACACCGGGAACTGAGGAAGTTGTAAGGAGAATCGCTTCCACATCCAATCTATTCGTGCTCGGTGCGAGGTTGTCCCGCATGAGCTGGAAAGCTGCCATCCTGTGCCGGCCTCTACCATTCCTCCAGCAAGGGCTGAAGTCCTTCCCTATCAACGAGAAGCGAAGAAAAGCAAGGCGCTGGCTCACAAAGTACTTGACAGCGCTGGACTCATATCCTATATTATGCATGGACTAAGGTCCAGGAGGACGCGAAAAGCAATGGTTCGTATTTTCAAATAGTTACGTAATCTTATCTGGAAGGCTTTCGGCGACGGAGGAGAGAAGACAATGGGAAAGATCATAGGGATTGACCTGGGAACCACCAACTCGGTGGTGGCGGTGATGCAGGCGGGCGAGGCGGTTGTCGTCCCCAACCAGGAGGGCAGTCGGCTGACTCCCTCTGTGGTGGGCTTCACCAAGTCGGGAGAGCGCCTGGTCGGCCAGGTGGCCAAGCGGCAGGCCATCACCAACCCGGAAAACACGGTTTATTCGATCAAGCGCTTCATGGGCCGCCGCCACGAGGAGGTAGGAACCGAAATCAAAGAGGTTCCCTACAAGGTAGTCAGAGCCGCCAACGGCGACGCCCGGGTCGAGGCTATGGGCAAGCAGTACGCCCCGCCGGAAATCTCGGCCATGATTCTGCAGAAGCTGAAGCAGGCGGCCGAGGACTACTTGGGCGAGAAAGTGACCCAGGCGGTCATTACCGTCCCCGCCTATTTCAACGACAGCCAGCGGCAGGCGACCAAGGACGCCGGTCACATCGCCGGCCTGGAAGTCATGCGCATCATCAACGAGCCCACGGCGGCGGCGCTGGCCTACGGGCTCGACCGCAAGAAGGACGAGGTCATTGCTGTCTACGACTTCGGCGGCGGCACCTTCGACATTTCCATCCTGGAGGTGGGCGAAGGCGTGGTCGAGGTCAAGGCCACCAACGGCGACACCCACCTGGGCGGCGACGACATTGACCAGCGCATTATCGAGTGGATCGTGGCCGAGTTCAAGAAAGACCAGGGCATCGACCTCTCCAAGGACCGCATGGCGCTGCAGCGGCTGAAGGAAGCCGCCGAGAAGGCCAAGATCGAGCTGTCGCAATTGATGGAGTCCGAAATCAACCTGCCCTTCGTCACTGCCGACCAGTCCGGCCCCAAGCACCTGCAGATGAAGCTGACCCGGGCTAGGCTGGAGCAGTTGATGGAAGACTTGGTCCAGCGCACCCTGGGCCCGTGCCGGCAGGCGTTGGAGGACGCCGGGTTGAAGCCGGAGCAGATCGAGGAGGTGGTGCTGGTGGGCGGCTCCACCCGCATCCCGCGCGTGCAGCAACTGGTGCAGGACGTCTTCGGCCGCGAGCCCCACAAGGGGGTGAACCCAGACGAGGTCGTGGCCGTGGGGGCGGCGGTGCAGGCCGGCGTGCTGGGCGGCGAAGTGAAAGACGTGCTGCTGCTCGACGTCACTCCGCTCTCGCTGGGCATCGAGACCCTGGGCGGCGTCATGACCACGCTCATCACCCGCAACACCACCATCCCCACCCGCAAGGGCGAAATTTTCTCCACCGCAGCCGACAACCAGACCTCGGTGGAGGTGCACGTCTTGCAGGGCGAGCGGCCCATGGCCCGCGACAACCGCACCCTGGGCAAGTTCCACCTGGTGGGGATTCCCCCGGCGCCGCGTGGCCTGCCCCAGATTGAAGTGGCCTTTGACATCGACGCCAACGGCATCCTGCACGTGGCCGCCAAGGACATGGCCACCAATCGCGAGCAGAAGATCACCATCACCTCCTCCAGCGGCTTGGCTAAGGACGAGGTCGACCGCCTGCAGAAAGACGCCGAGTCGCACGCCGAAGAGGACAAGAAGCGGCTGGCGGAGGTCGAGGCCCGCAACCGCCTCGACTCGCTCATCTACTCGGTGGAGAAGCTCATCCGCGAGAACCGCGGCAAGCTGGTGGAAGACGACGTGCGCCAGGCCGAGAGCGCGCTGGAAGACTCCCGCAAAGCGATGGGCGAGCAGGACGCCGACCGCCTGAATGCTGCCATCGACGAGCTCACCCGCGCCAGCCACCGCTTGGCCGAAACGCTCTACCAGAAAGCCCAGGCAGGGGCGACGGCGAGCGGGCCCAGCGGATCCCCGAGCGGCGAGAAGGCTGACGCAGAAGCCAAGCCAGGGGACGTGATCGACGCCGAGTACGTCGACGTGGACGACAAGAAGGTGAATTGATAGTTCATCGGTTATCGGTTTACTGGTTGAACGGTGAGGATGGAACCGGGAGACGCGAGTCCACCGGTAAGCCCGTGAACCGATAAACCTATGAACCGATAAACCAGATGCCGGCCGCTACCAAGCCCGACTACTATGCGCTGCTGGGGGTCAAGCGCGGCGCTGCGGCGGACGAGCTTCGCAAATCCTATCGCCGCCTGGCCCGCCGCTACCACCCCGACGTCAACCCCGGCGATCGTCGCGCCGAGGAGAAGTTCAAGCAAATCCAGGAAGCCTACGACGTTCTCAGCGACCCCAAGAAGAAAAAGATGTACGACCAGTACGGCTTCTATTCCGACCAGTTCAAGCCCGGCGCGGGGCCGGGCCCGGGCGCGGGCGGCTTCGGCTTCGGCGGTTTCGATTTCTCCGACGTCAGCGCCGGACGAGGCACGGGCGGCTTCCGCGACATCTTCAGCGACTTCTTCTCCCGCTTTACCGGCAGCGCGGGCGAGCCCTCACGCGAGCCCCAGCGTGGCGACGACCTTGAATATCGGGTGGAAATCAGCTTCTGGGAGTCCATCCGCGGGGCGGTGCGCAAGCTGACCATTTCGCGCCTGGTCGTCTGCTCGGTCTGCGGTGGCAGCGGCGCCTCCGGCGGGCCCGCCCCCTGCTCGGCCTGCCAGGGCCGCGGCACGGTAACGCAACAGACCGGTCGGATGCGCTTCAATCTCACCTGCAGCCAGTGCCACGGCAGCGGCCGCACGCGCATCCTCTGCCGCCACTGCCAGGGTCAGGGGCGCGTCACCCACGCCGAGACTCTGGACGTGCGCATCCCCGCCGGGGTCGCCACCGGTAGCCGCGTGCGCGTGCCCGCCAAGGGCAACGCCGGGCTCAACAGTGGCCCGCCCGGTGACCTCTACATCGTCACCCAGGTGCGCCCGCATGAGTTCTTTGAGCGGCGCGACGACGACATCTACACTATCGTACCCATCACCGTGAACGAGGCCGCGCTGGGCGCTCGCATTGAGG